>JBPCOO010000228.1:0-2547 GCA_051000155.1 Solirubrobacterales bacterium
GTTCAACAGCCTCTTGCGCTGCGGCTTCATGGCTCGATCACCTGCTCGCAGTTGAAGACGCCGTCCTCGATCCGGTCGACGAAGACCTTGTCGTTGCCCTCGCCGCAATCGATCACGTCCGGGGTGCCGTCACGGGCGCGGATGACGTCATCCCCCGGGCTCCCGAGGACGACCCCCTCGGCGGTGTTGATGGCATCGCGACCGGCGCCGCCATCGAGGGTGTCGTTGCCCTCCCCGCCGTTGAGCCGGTCATCGTCGCGGCCTCCGTCGAGCTTGTCATCGCCCCTGCCCCCGGAGAGGCGGTCGCGCTTGAGATTGCCCTCGATCCGGTCGTCGCCGGTCCCTCCGTTGACGCGGTCGCCGCCGCGACCGCCGATCAGCTCGTCCGCGCCCGGCCCACCGCCGATCCGGTCGGCGCCCTTGTTGCCCTGGAGGCGATCCTCACCGCCGCGCCCGAAGATCCGGTCGTCCCCGCGCAGTCCGCCGATCTGATCGTCGCCGCCGCTGCCGACCAGCTTGTCGTCGCCGGGGGTGCCGATCCTCTCCGAGGCCGCCCACGCGACCCCGCCGGTCAGCGCGAGCCCGAGCACCAGATAGATTGCGATCAGCGGTCTGCGACCCCCCATTAGCGGCTCCTCCGTGCGTCTACTCCGTCCCCCAATCTAGCGCCGATCGGGGGAAGGATGTTGCAGTTCGGTGAAGGCCGAGCGTCGATCAGCCCGCGGCCGCTCTCGCCTCGTCGAGCTTGGCCTGCACGGTCCCTGTCTGTTCGGGGATCTGGAGGCGGGCCTCGAGGATCGGGATCGCCTCGTCGGGGCGGCCCGCCTGGACCAGGGCGTTGCCGAGATTGAACAGGGCGAAGGCGTATTGGATCGAATCGGTGTCGGCCCTGAACGCCTTGACCGAGCGCTGTAGCACCGGGACCGCCTTCTTCGGCTGGCCTTGCTGGATCAACGCGAAGCCCTGATCGTTAAGTGCAGCGCCCTTGGCGTCGTCCTCTGGTCCGCCCTCGGCGAAACGGGTCACGTCCTGTGAATCCTCGGCCTCGCTTCCGCCCGAATCGGGCTCTGGCTCTGTGGTGGTGGTGGTCTCCTCGGGGGCGGTCGTGGAGCCGCTCTCGGAACCGTCAGCCTGCTCCGACCCCGACCCAGCGGCCGATCCGCGGTCACCGGAGGAGGCCGATCTCCCATCCTCCCCGGACCCGCCCCCGGTGAGCGCGAAGGCAACCACCGCGGCTACGGCCAAGGCCGCCACCGACGCCAGCGCGAGCACGAGCGCACGCGGCGAGGGTCCCGATGACTCCTCGCTGATCGGAGCACGCTTACCAAGAGGCTCGGACGCCCGGTCCCCGACCGCAGCCGGCCCTGAGGACGTCCTTGCCTGGCGATCCGTCGCGGCAGTCGAGCCCGCGCTCGCCGCCGCCATGGGCATGGTCGCGGTGGGCTCACTCGAAGCGACCTCTGAATCCAACGCCAAACCATCCGCCAGCTCGTCCACCAGCGCACCCGGGCTCGGCTGCCTCTGGTCGGGGTCGGGATCGAGCGCCCGCTCCAAAGCGGCTCGCGCCGCGCTCGGACCCTGAGGCCAGATCTCCGCCAGATCCGGGCTCCCCCGCTCGGCCCTCGACAACCGCTGGGAGGGATTCAGCCCACGCCAGGGGACGTCACCGCTGAGCATCTCCAGCGCGACCATTGCCAGCGAGTAGACGTCGGCGGCAGGCCCGCCGACGCCGTCGCCGGAGAGCCGCTCGGGCGCCATGTAGGTGAGGGTGCCGATCACCTGGTGGGACTCGGTCAGCCGCGTCTCCTCGGCCGCGGCAGCGATTCCCAGGTCGACCACCTTGGCGCGACCGTCCCGCGCCAGCAGGATGTTGGCCGGCTTGACGTCGCGGTGGACCACGCCGGCATCGTGGGCGTGGCCGAGCGCCGCGGCGACGTCGGTGAGAATCTCGATCGCCCGCTCCGGCTGCACCGGGCCCTCGGCCACGAGGTCGGCCAGAGACCGTCCCTCGACGTGCTCCATCGCGATCAGGACATCGTCGCCGGCGATGATGATGTCGTAGACGATCACCAGGTTCGGGTGGTTGAGGTTGGCGCCGATCCTGGCCTCGCGACGAAAGCGGTCGACGTGCTCGTCGATCGCATCGGTCCGCAGACGTTTCAGGGCGACAGTGCGATCCAGCGAGGTGTCGTAGGCCTCGTACACGCTCGCCATCCCCCCGGTGCCGAGCTTGCGGCCGAGGCGGTAGCGGTCAGCGACGAGGTCCTCGTCGCCCCCCGAGGCGTCTCCGTCGGTCGATCCCATACCCCAAACGCTACCCGGACCGCGGCTCCCCGAACCTCCCGCCGCCGCTCAAGCTACGACCAGCGCCTGCAGCCCCGCCTGGTCGAGGATCTCGGTGCCGAGCTCCTCAGCCTTGGCGAGCTTCGACCCCGGGCTCTCCCCGGCGACGACGTAGTCGGTGTTGCGGGAAACGGAGCCGACCACCTTGCCTCCGGCGCCCTTGATCAGCGCGCTGGCCTGCTCGCGAGTCAGCTCGGGAAGGGT
>JBPCOO010000289.1:0-16019 GCA_051000155.1 Solirubrobacterales bacterium
TCATCATCCTCGCAATCCTGATCTGGATCGCGGTGATGCGCCGCGAGGTCCCCTTCTGGCTCCTCGCCGCGACCCTCACCCCCGTCGGCCCGGTCGGCTCCAGCCTGGGGATCGAGTTCATCGAGCGGCGCGAAACGCGCGGGCCCGCTGCCGAGGTGTCTTCAGGCAGCCATGATGAGGACGTCATGCGCGTAGGCAGCTAGCGCCTCGAGATCGTCGGGATCACTCGTGAGCACAGAGCCACCGTGCTCAGCGAAAGCGACGACGAGGGCGTCGACGGCAGAGCCCCGCCCAGCACGCCAACGAAGCTCAGCGGCTCGCCGCGCAAGCCGCTCGCTCACATCGGGAACGACATCGCAGGAGTTGACCAGGCGGTTGGCCAATGCGTCGTGCGCCGCATGCCCGCGCAGGCACTCCACCATCACAGGCGTCGGGAGCAGAGGCGGCCAGAGGTCTTGCTGCCGTAGTCCGGCGATGAGACCGGCCGCGTCCGCGGAGCGCTCAGCGAGCGCCGAGACTCCGCCGGAGTCGAGCACGAGCGCCACTCAGCTGACAGCCGAGTCGGCCTCGCGCGCCAAGCGCCGCGCAATCGCCTCCCCCCGTGCGCGTTGCGCGGGGCTCGGCTCGCCAACCTCAGCGATCAACTCCTCCAGATACTCCTCACCGGCCTCGATCAACTTCCGCCGGCGGACCTCGTCCCTCACAGCCTCCTGTAACAACTCCGAGGCGGGGAGACCGCCTTCCTTCACCTCGGCATAGAGGTCGTCGGGCAAATAGACCTGCATCCGCGGCATACGCCTAACTATACACCCCCCCTGAGCCGGGTCATCTCTTCCTCAGCAAGTAGCACTTCTGCTACCTTTCGCCCATGGCGATCATCCCCCAGAAGGAACTACGCAACAACGTTGCCGAGGTCCTGCGCCGGGCCGAGGCCGGAGAGGAGCTGACGATCACGGTTTCCGGGCGGCCGGTGGCGACCTTGGGTCCTGCCCGCCGGCGTCAATGGGTCAGTGGCGCGGACCTCGATGCGATCTGGGAGACACCCGCCCCGAGGACACTCATGGAAGACCTCGAATCGATGCCGGGTGAGCTTGCCGATCCGTTCGCTTGAGCCGGTTCCTGCTCGACACTTCGGTGCTGATCGACGCCGAGAGGGCAGCCGATCTTGAGGGGGCGATCAGCGTGGCGTCAATCGCCGAGTTGCATTTTGGCGTATCCAAGGCGACCGACCCGGACGAGCGCGCGCGTCGCATCCAGCGCCTGGGCGTGATCGAGGCGACCTTCGACCCGATTCCAATCAACTCCGCCATCGGTCGCGAGTGGGGACGGCTGGCCGCCACCGTCGTCGAACGCGGCGGGCAACCCCGCCGCCGCGCCCTCGACCTGCTGATCGCATCGACCGCGAACGTTCAAGGGGTCCCTCTGTTGACGCTCAACATCTCTGACTTCAAGATCATCGAAGACCTGGTCATTGTGAGATCCACCACATAGGCGAGCGCGACCTAGTCAGGAGCCGACGGTCGGCAGGCCAAGCGCCCTCGCCGCCTGGGCCTGACGGAGGTCGAAGGTGAGAATGGCCATCGCGCCTCCACCGACCCTCTGGGCGGCGGCGAGATGGAGCGCGTCGAGAGTCCGCACTAGCGTTGTCTCCGCGATCGTCGCTGCGAGCTCGCAGGTCTCGGCATCGAGCTCGACCAGCGCGAAGCTCTCCAGATCCGTGGCGAGAAACTCCCGAGCCCTCGAGAGGTCTGAGCCGTCGAGCAGCCGGGCCAAGTTCCTGCGGACCTCGACCTCGGTGTGAGCGGCTGTAACGAGCTCGGGATCGCTCGTCAATAGCTGGTCGGCCAAGGCACTGTCGGATTCTTCAACGTAGCGTTTCAGCAGTGCGCTGGAGTCGACGTAGAGGCTCACTCGCCTCGATCCTCGGCCAGGGCGTCGGCGACCGAGCGCTCGGCGGAAGCTCGTGGCACCGGGCGGAGCCCGGACCGGTGCGCCGGTCTGACCCAGCCCCCTTCGATCCCCTCCTCGAGTCGGAGCCTGCCCGGGAGCGGGCTGAGGATCGCCTTGGGCCGCCCACGATCGGTGACCGTGATCACCTCTCCGCGCTCGGCGCGACCGAGGTATTCGGAAAGATGCCGCTTCAGGTCTCTGACCCCCACATCGCTCATGTAGTCAATCTATCAGCCCCGGGTGACTACATAAATGGCGCGACCCCGACTGCGGGCCTCGAGCGCTGCACGCGAACGAGGAGCTGACCATCCACCCGTGCTGATCGACTCCAACCGCGCCACTGGGCTCGCCACGAGAGGTCCGGGAGCCACGGCCAATCAGACAACCTTGATGAGGACGTCCCGAGCATAGGCCGCGAGTGCCTCGAGGTCGGGTCGGGGGTCTCGACGGAGGCACTCAACCAGGACGGGAGTCGGTAGCAGCGGTGGCCAGAGGGCCCGTCGCTGGAGTGCCTCGACAACTCCAGCGGCGTCCCCTGATCGCTCAGCGAGGACCGAGACCCCGCCGGAGCCGAGGACCAGTGCCACTCAGCCGACTTCGGACTCCGCCTCACGCGCCAATTTACGCGCGATGGCTTCACCTCTGACGCGCTCCTCGGGGGTCGGTTCGCCAACCTCCGCGATCAGCTCGTCGAGGTAGTCCTCGCCGGCCTTGACCAACTCCCGACGGCGCAGCTCGGCCCGAGCCGCCTCCTGCAGCAGCTCTGAGGCGGGAAGATCGTGGCTTTGACCTTGGCGTAGAGATCCTCGGGCAAATAGACCTGCATTAGCGGCATACGCCTACCTATCCACCCCCCTTGCGCGCGGGGCGCAGCTGTGACATCCCCAGACGTCGGCCGTAATAGAGGGAGATGAGGGACTCTCCGTCGATAGCCGCGCTCGTGCTCTGCGCCGTGGCGTTACCCGGATGCGTGGGCACCGCCGAGCGCCAGGAGGGTCCGAACGATTCGCCTTCGGTCAAGGCGGTTCAGCTCTTTCGGCCTCAGGATCCGTACGCGAAGGAGGGATCGGCAGGAGTGGTCACCCTGGAGCAGCGAGGCACGATCGCCGCGGCTGTTGGACCGGTTCCCTCCGAGCCAGGCGATCGGCCTCAGACCCTCGGCGCGATAGCCGTTCCACCCGGAAGCTACAAGGCTCGTGGCTCGCAGATTCCGTGTGCAGCGGACACGAGCTGCCCCCGGGGGCCTTACTCCTTCGGACGCCTGAAACGCCTTCGGGTGAGCTGCGACGCGAACCTCCAGGTCACCGAGGAGGGAGGGGGAGTCTTCATGTACGTCGACCCGGCCCGGGGCGAGTGCCGTCTGGAACCAACCGACGGGACCGTCGAGGTGGAATGCTCGGAGGAGTCGGATCTGATCGACGAGTTCGTCGCCGCCTATCCCACCATCGACATCGACCGTCCCGGCGAGGTCTGTGCGATCGAGCTGAGGCCAGGAAAGATTCTCGACCTCTTTCGTATCGACGGCACGTGGGGAGACATGCGCCGGGATGAGATCTCCTAACACTCAACGCGCCCGAGCGCGCGGAATCGAGCGATCGTGCACCCACCCCCCGGCGAAGCCACCTTAGCTTCCGACGAGTAGCTGGGCGTGGCTGGGCGTGCGGGGCTGAGCGATGGTGCTCCCGCACCCCGGCGAAGCCACCTTCATTTCTCGCGAGTGATTGGGCGTGGCTGGGCGTGCGGAATCGAGCGATGGTGCATCTGCACCTGAGTGAGGAGCCGTGCGCCCAGGCGCGTCCAAGCGCCGCGAGAAAGAAGGTGGTGAGGGCGGGGCCGCGGGAGGCAGGGGGTCCGCGCGCCCCACGCCACTCACCTGCGCGTCGGTAGCCAGGGAGGGATGCCGACGCGTTCGCTCCCAGAGGCGGGACTGACTGGGAGCGAGTTTGGAAATGTATCTACCTTCCCGCCGCGATGTATTCTCCTACATCCGGCGGCAAATGTCCAGCCCGATTAATTTGGCGTCCGCCCTGCCGGCAAGCCGGTTCCAATCGTCTACAGCAGGTCCCGGATCACCTTGTGGAGGATGCCGCCGTGCCGGTAGTACTCACGCTCGGTCGGGGTGTCGAGCCGAACGTCGCAATCGAAGCTGATCGGATCCTCGCCCTCCCGCTCGGCGGTTACCGAGATCGTCTTCGCGCCCTCCTCCAGCTTGGCGATCGAGATCCTCTCCTCGCCGGTCAGCCCGAGCTCCTCGACGCGCTCTCCCTCGGAGAACTGGAGCGGGAGCACCCCCATCCCGATCAGGTTGGAGCGATGGATGCGCTCGTAGCCCTCGGCGATCACCGCCTTGACCCCGAGTAGCAGGGTCCCCTTGGCGGCCCAGTCGCGCGAGCTGCCGGAGCCGTACTCGACCCCGCCCAACACGACCAGGTCGGTGTCGTCTTCGATGTAGCGCATCGCCGCGTCGTAGATCGGCATCTCCTCGCCGGAGGGAAAGTGCTTGGTGAAGCCGCCCTCGCGGTCGACCAGGAGGTTGCGGATGCGGATGTTGGCGAAGGTGCCACGCATCATCACCTCGTGGTTGCCGCGCCGCGAGCCATAGGAGTTGAACTCGCGCACGTCGACGTCGTGGTCCAGCAGCCACTCGCCGGCGGGGCTTTTCTTCTTGATCGCTCCAGCGGGCGAGATGTGGTCGGTGGTGACCGAATCGCCGAGCAGGGCCAGGACCCGAGCGTCGGTGACCGGCTCGGGGTCGGCGGGCTCGCGGTCCATGTCCTGAAAGAACGGCGGCTGGCGGACGTAGGTGGAGGGGGGCCAGGTGTAGCGATCCTCCCGGGGAACGTCGACCTCGTTCCAGCGCTCGTCGCCCTCGAACACCGAAGCGTAGTTCTCGGTGTACATCTCCTGCTCGATCGCGCCGTCGACGGCCTCCTTGATCTCCTCGCTGGAGGGCCAGATATCGGCGAGGAAGACCGGCTCGCCGTCGGAGTCGGTCCCGAGCGGGTCGCTGGTCAGGTCGATGTCCATCCGACCGGCGAGGGCGTAGGCGACCACCAGAGGCGGTGAGGCGAGGTAGTTGGCGCGGACGTCCTGGCTAATCCGTCCCTCGAAGTTGCGATTGCCGCTCAGCACCGAGCAGACCACCAGGTCCTTCTCGTTGATGGCGTCTGAGATCGGCTCCGGCAAGGGACCTGAGTTACCGATGCAGGTGGTACAGCCGTAGCCGACCAGGTCGAAGTCGAGCTCGCGCAGCGGCTCGATCAGGCCGGAGCGCTCGAGGTAGTCGGTGACCACGGTCGATCCCGGGGCGAGCGACGTCTTCACCCACGGCTGCCGCTCGAGGCCACGCTCCCGGGCCTTCTTCGCCACCAGGCCTGCGGCCATCATCACCGAGGGGTTGGAGGTGTTGGTGCAGCTCGTGATCGCGGCGATGACCACGCGGCCGTGATCGAGCTCGAACTCGGTGCCGTCGAGGGTAACCTTGATCCCGTCCTCGCTCATCTCCTTTTCGGAGGCGACGGCGACGCTCGCGTCCTCGGCCTCCTGCTCGCCCTCCTGCCGCACGCCCTCGCTGGTGTTGCCGGGCGGGTCCGAAGCGGGAAAGGACTCGACCACGGCCTCGTCTGCTTTGGACAGGTGCTCCCGGGCGTCGCCGTTGTATTCGGAGAGGGCGTCGTAGAAGCGCTCCTTGCCGTCCTCCAGCGCGATCCGCTGCTGCGGCAGCTTTGGACCGGCGATTGCCGGGCGGATGTCACCGAGGTCGAGCTCGAGCGTGCTGGAGAAGGTCGGCTCCTCGTAGTCATCATCGTGGAACATCCCCTGCTCTTTGCAGTAGGCCTCGACCAGCTCGATCACCTCGCTCGGGCGGTTGGTGAACTCGAGGTAGCGGAGCGTCTCGGAGTCCGGTGGGGTGATGGAGACCGTGCAACCGAACTCCGGCGACATGTTGCCGAGGGTGGCGCGGTCGGGGACGCTCATGCTGGCGATCCCCTCCCCGTAGAACTCGACGAACTTGCCGACGACCCCGTGCTCGCGGAGCATCTCGGTCACCCGCAGGACGAGATCGGTCGCCGTCGAGCCCTCGGGGAGCTCGCCGTGCAGGCGCACACCGACGACTTGGGGAACGAGCATCGAGATCGGCTGGCCGAGCAGGGCCGCCTCCGCCTCGATCCCGCCGACGCCCCAGCCAAGCACGCCGAGGCCGTTGATCATCGGGGTGTGGGAGTCGGTGCCGACGAGCGAGTCGGGGTAGGCCCGGACAGTGCCATTGCCATCCGTCTCCTTGGAGTAGACGACCTGGCCGAGGTATTCGAGGTTGACCTGATGGCAAATGCCGGTGGCGGGTGGGACCACGCTGAAGTTGGCGAACGCCTCCTTGCCCCACTTGAGGAACTCGTAGCGCTCACGGTTGCGCTCGAACTCGCGCTCGGCGTTGATCTCGAACGCCTGCGCATTGCCGAAGGCATCGACCTGGACCGAGTGATCGATCACCAGATCAACGGGCACCAGTGGGTTGATCTCGGAGGGGTCGCCGCCGAGCTCGTCCATGGCGTCGCGCATCGCCGCCAGATCGACCACCGCGGGGACGCCGGTGAAATCCTGCATGAGGACGCGGGCGGGCTGGAAGGGGATCTCATCGTCGGGCTCGGCGTTGGCATCCCAGGCGGCTACCGCCTCGACGTGCTCGGCGGTGACGTTGTGGCCGTCCTCGAGTCGGAGGACGTTTTCCAACAGAACCTTGAGGCAGTAGGGCAGGCGGGCGACGTCGTACTTTTCCTGGAGCGCGTCGATCCGGTGGATCTCGTAGCTACGGTCGCCGACCTCGAGGGTCGCCTCGGAATCAAAACTGTTCTCTGACATCTGGCTCTCCTCGAGTCCGGCCGCCGGTCGCTAGTCGTTCTCGTGCTCGCGGGCGTCGGACTGCACCTGGTCGGCATCGCCGAAGGCGGTGTGATCGCGCACGTCGGTTTCCTCGGGCGTGAACCTGTCGCCGATCGGGTGGTGATGGCCCTTGTCGCCCTCGGCCACATCGATCAGCTCCTGCTCGGACTGCTCGAAGCCCTCCGACTCGCCACCGCCGGCCTCCTCGACGGGTGCCTTCGCCTGCTTGCGGCGCTCGATCTCCTCTTGGCTCAGCTCTGCGTGGCCGTCTTCCATCTCGGGGCTCCTCTGTTCGGGTTCAAGGGGGTGGCCCTCCTCCGCTACCCACCAACCGGGGGAGGGAAACGGCACCACCGACGCCGAGTGACGCGGATGTAGCGGCATGCGCAACATTCGCGTCACTCAACATCAGGCGTCCGAGCCTCAGCGCTTGTCGCGCTGACCAGCCGCCAGCCGCTCGGCAACCTTCTCGCCGAGGCCGCGCTGGGCCAGCGCTCCCAGCCGGGGAAAGGCGCCGAACAGGGTCATGGCGATGCGCTGCTGGGGAGGCGCCACAACCACCTCGGCCCGATCCCCCGTGATCGCGGAGATCACTCCCTCGGCAACCTGTTCGGGGCTCGAGGTCCCGGCGCCGGGAGGTGGATCGATCCCCGCGTCGGCGAACATGCCGGCGTCGCGGACGAAGCCCGGGAGCACCAGCGAGACGCCGACGTTCGCCTCGCGCAGGTCCTGGCGCAGGGCCAAGGCGAAGCCGCGGAGCCCGAACTTGGTCGCGTTGTACATGGAGGCGCGCGGCGAAGGGCTCTTTCCCGAGAGCGAGGAGATGAAGACGAGGTGGCCCTCCCCGCGTTCCTTCATCCCCCCCAGCAACTCCCTGGCGACCAGCACCGGCGAGGCCAGGTTGACGTCGATTATCCGCCCGACCTCGGCCGCGGATAGCTCCTCCAACCGACCGGTCGCCGGGAGGGCGGCGTTGGCGACGAAGATGTCGGCCTCCGCCCCCGCTTCGATCAGGGCAATGCCCGAGGGATCATCGGCGAGGTCGCAGACGACGGTCGTGTGTCCGTCGCCGGGTAGGGAGCCCGCGAGTTGCTCCAGCTCGCTCGACTTGCGCGAGCTGAGGATCAGCCGAGCGCCACGCCCGGCGAGGCCGGTCGCGATCGCGCGCCCCAACCCCCCGGTGGCGCCGGTCAAAAGGACCGTGGCGCCCTCGATCCTCATCCGCCGCTGCGGCGCTTGACTCGCTTGACGAAGTCGGTCGTCCCCGCCGCCCGCTCCATGCGCGCCGACAGCGAGTGGAAGTGGAAGGCGAAGTTGGCGAAGGAGCGCTGCTGGAGCGGGGCGACATCGGCCTCCCTGCGCTCCTCCTCGATCGCGTCGGCGACGGCGTCGGCGACGTCTTGGGGCGAGGCGGTGCCGATGCCGGGCGGCGGCTTGGCACCGGAGTCGGCGAACATGCCGGCGTCGCGGACGAAGCCGGGGTAGATCGAGGACACGTCGACGCCCGAGTCGCTGAGATCGTCGGCGAGGCCGAGCGCAAACGCCCGCAGCCCTGCCTTCGTAGCGGCGTACAGGGCCGATCCGGAGGGAATCACCTTGCCCGCAAGCGAGGAGATGAAGACGAGGTGGCCCTCGTCGCGAGGGACCATCGTGGCGAGCGAGGAGGCCGCCATCTGTGCCGGGACCTCGACGTTCAGCCGGACGACCCTCGCGATCGCGTCGTGGTCGTCGTCCTCGATCGCCTCGCCGCCGCCGATCCCGGCGTTGGCGATGAGGACGTCGTGGGCTCCCGCCTCCCCCATCAGCCGCTCGACCTCGCCGTCGCCGAGCAGGTCGGCGGCGATCGCCCGGTGAGCATCGCCCCGGAGAGAGCCCGCGAGCTGGTCGAGGTCGCCCTGATCGCGAGCGCTGAGGATGAGCGTCGCGCCGCGGCCGGCCAGCTCCGCTGCGATCGCGCAGCCGAGGCCGCCGGTGGCTCCAGTGAGCAAAGCAGTGCGGCCCTCGAGCTTCATCGGCTCAAAAGCTATCGGGTCAGGCGAGGGCGCGAGGATCTGAGCTACCCTCCTCGGCATGGGTGAGGCGAGAAGGTTCGGGGTGGTGGGCGTGCTCGCGCTCGCCCTGGTCGCGGCGCTCGGGCTCGCCGCTTCGGCAACCGCGCGCACGCTCAACGCCGAGGCGATTCTGCCGCCGGGAAACAGCGGCTACGTCTCCATCCCCGGGGTGGCGAGCGGCGAGGGCTCTCCCCACCTGACCGACCAGAATCAACCGTTCATCGACTTCGAGCTGCGACAGTTCGGCTTCAACCAACCTGGTGAGAGTGAGAGCCCGAAGCCCGGGGTGACGATCACCCGCGATGCATTCGGGGTGCCGCGGATCGACGCCAGCTCCGACCCCGACGCCTGGTGGGGCGTCGGCTACGCCGCTGCGCAGGATCGCCTGTTCCAGCTCGAGCTGTTCAAGCGCGCGGGTGCGGGCACTCTGGCGGAGATCGTCGGCCCCGACTTCCTCGACGACGACCTGATAGCCCGCCGCGACTACTACACCGACGCCGAGGTCGATGCGATGCTCGCCGAGATCCCGCCGGAGCTATTCGCCCGCACCGAGGCCTACCGCGACGGCATCAACGCCTACATCGACTTCCTCCGCACCCAGCGGCCGGACCTCACCCCCGGAGAGTTCGTCGCCCTCGGGGTACCGCTGGAGGACTGGACCATCCGCGACACCGCCCGCACCGGGATCCTCTTGGCCCGCACCGTCCCCTCCGGCGACGGCAACGAGCTCGCCAACGCGCAGGCGCTCGAGCAGATCGGCCCGGAGAACTTCGACTTCCTGCACCCCGTAAGGACCAAGGGCCGAATCCCGACGATCAAAAAGCGCGAGGGCAAATTCAAGGCGCAGCCGGGCCGCACCCGCAAAGACGAGCGCATCGGCTTCGAGAACACCCTGGAGTTCCTCGACGGGATCGATGTCGCCGGCGCCGAGGGCCCGGGGACGATTCCGACGCGCGCCGGAGCCGAGCCGGTCTCCGCCGAGGCCGGCGAGCAGCCCGGCGACGATCTCCGGCGGATACTCCCCCAAGGCGGCTCGTTCATGTGGGCAATCAGCGACTCCGGGCGCGGGCGCGGCTACCTCTTCAACGGCCCCCAGCTCGGCTTCACCATCCCCGAGTTGTTCTGGGAGTTCGAGCTGCACTCTCCCGTCCAAGACGTCCGCGGGGTCAGCGCCGCCGGAGTTCCCTTGGTCGGGATAGGCCACAACAACAGGGTCGGCTGGGGCTTCACCTCCGGTCTCTCCGACGAGGACGACCTGTTCGCGGTCGAGCTGACCGGGCCGGAGACCTACATCTACGAGGGCGAGGAGCGGCGGATGGACTGCCGGAACGAAACCTTCGAGTTCCGCACTCCGCCGACCGATCTGCCCGGGTTCCCCAGCGACCCGGAAGCCCCCGCGGGGTCACGCACCGAGCGGATCTGCCGTACGGTTCAGGGTCCCGTGCAGTTCCGCGGCGACGGCGTCGCCTACGCCCGCTCCTATGCGATCTGGAACCGCGAGCTGGAGACGATCGTCGGGTTGACCGAGCTCAACGACGCCAAGACGATCGACGACGTCGACGCCGCCATGAACAAGGTCACCTGGAACGAGAACGTGATCGCGGTCGACTCGGCGGGCAAGATCGGCTACTGGCACCCGGGGTTGCATCCGCTCAAGCCCAAGCGCTGGGACGAGCGACTCCCCTTCCCCGGAGACGGCAGCGCCGAGTGGCGGGGGCTGATGGATCAGACTGCGACCCCGCGGGTGGTCGATCCCAAGCGCAAGTGGCTGACCAGCTGGAACAACGTGCCGTCAATCGGTTGGACCAACGGCGACGGTCCCGCCCGCGAGCGCCTCTCGGGCGACCTCCACCGGGTCCGCCTGATCCAGACGCTGGCGCGCAAGGTCTCCAAGAATCCGAGCTACGAGCGTAGCCGGGCGATCGAGCTGACCAGCGGCACGACCGCGCAGCAGTTCCCGTTCGTCGATCGCAAGAAGCTGCGGCGGGCGAAGAATCGCTTCGCCGAGGGGATCGCCAAGCGCACCCTGTTCCAGCTGAAGCGCTGGGACGGCAACTACGACGAGGTCACCGCCAACGGCACTACCGACCCGGGCGTCTCGATCTGGGAGCCGTTCAAGGACGAGCTCGAGCGGATCCTGTTGCGGCGGCACGGGGGCATCGAAGGGGGCGAGATCCTCGCCGGGGAAACCGGCAACTCCCACGAGTACGACATCTCCAATGGCGAGGCGATCGCCCTGCGGGAGCTGGGGCCGAAGGCCTACGCCCGGGCGGCGGCGCGGACGGCGGACGGTCTGGCCGAGGAGTTCGGGACCGAGACGGTGAAGCGCTGGCGGGCCCCGCGGCTGCTCTACGACGTCGGCGCCCAGGGCGCGGCCTCGGCGCCGGATCTGCCGTTCTTCGACCGCGGAACCTGGAGTCAGTCGCTGGCGATGGGGTAGGCGGGGGTGGGGAGGTCGGTGAAGGCCCGCTGACCCCCGGCCGGGATGACGGCGGTGGGGCTGGCGCCTCGGGTGGTTGACCCGGCCTCGAACGGGTCAGCAGCCCTTCCCCGACCTCCCTCCAACGTTCCTCGCCAGGGTTGTCCCTGTAGCGCGAGCAGGGTTTCTTTAGCGTCGGCATGGACGCCGGCAAGGGTGGCAAGCCGGGCAAAGCGATCCTGCTGAAGAGCGGCAAGGCGGTACCGCCGACCAACGCGCCCAAGGCTGTGGTCAAGGCAATCCGCGCCGCCAACAAGATCCGCCGCAAGCCCTACCGCTACGGCGGTGGGCACGCCAGCTTCAAGGACTCCGCCTACGACTGCTCGGGCACGGTCAGCGTCGCCCTCAACGGCGCCGGGGTGCTCGATTCCCCGCTCAACTCCGGTTCGCTGATGCGCTGGGGCAAGAAGGGCAAGGGCGATTGGATCACCGTCTACGCGCACGGCGGTCACACCTACGCGGTGATCGCCGGCCTGCGCTGGGATACCTCCGGGCCCGGCGAGCGCGGCCCCCGCTGGCGTCCGGAGAAGCGCTCGGCCAAGGGCTTCGCCAAGCGCCACTGGCCCGGCCTGTAGGGCTCCATCAGCTCGATGCCTCGATGTCGCTGATCAGCATCTGGAGGCTGCGAGGGGCGGTAGGGGAGGAGACGAAGCCGAAACGGCGGTAGAAGTCCGCGGCCCGATCATCGATCGCGTGCACCAGCAGAACACGCGCTCCGATCACCTCGGCAGCCGTAGCCGATCTTCGCATTGCGTCGGCAACGAGAAACGCGCCGAGGCCTCGGGACCGAGCGATCAACGGCAAGCCTGGCCAACAGCACACCGGGGATTCGGTGCCTCGGCATCCCCTTGCGCGCCCAGCCGCCGGCCTCCGAATGGGAGATCGATGCCGATGTAAGCGCGTGATAGCCGACCACTCGGTCCCGTTCGGCGTCAACGATCACGTAGGTTCGCGCGGAACCGACACCCCTCGCTCCCCGCGCATGCCGCACCAACCAATCGTTCAGGGAGGGAGTTTCGCAGTCGAAGCCTTCGAGGTGGTGGCCCCGCTCGAGCGGCTCGGGACCGGCGAAGCGCATCACTTCGCTGCGGCTACTCGGGCCTGGGGCACGAGAACAGCTCGACGAGCTCTGGCCGCCTTTCGCCGGGTCGATCGAGAGCCGCAACGAACGCGTCCCATTCATCGGCATCGACGCTGAAGTGGGTCTTATCCGCCAGCAGTCGCTCCGCTCTTTCGCGCGCGCTCTCCACCATGAACTCAGAAAGCGATTCCTCAGCCATGCCCGAAGCCTCACGGAAGAGCCTGTCCTCGCTCTCGGTAACCCGCAGGTTCACCCGTGATGTCTTCAAGTCAGCCATCGGGAGCATCGTACAGACAATGTCTGGCAGCTTCCACAGCGGTCGACGCCGCGACTGGGCCAACCCCGCCCCTCCTCCGCCACAATCGCGGCATGAGGGAGCTGCTGCGTTCACCGTCTTTCCGCCAGGGCTTCAGGGTCGGATTGCCGCTCTCGCTTGCCGCACTGGTGCTGGCAATCTCCTTCGGGGTGCTGGCCCGTCCGGTGCTCGGGATTGCGGCGACGATCGCTATCAGCGCGATCGTGTTCGCCGGCTCGGCGCAGTTCGGGGCACTGGCGGTGCTTGCCGCCGGGGGCGGACCGGCGGCGGCGATCGTCGCCGGCGCCCTGCTCAACTCCCGCTACCTGCCGATGGGGATCGCGCTTGCGCCGTCATTGCGCGGCGGCCCACTCCGGCGCGGGCTGTTCGGCCAGGGCATGGTCGACTACTCATGGGCGGCGGCGAATCGCGGCGGAGGCAAGTTCGATCCGGCCTTCATGCTCGGCGCGACCACTCCCGCCTACCCGGCCTGGGTCACGGGGACCGCGATCGGCGCGCTCGCGGGAGACCTGATCGGCGACCCCGGAGCGCTCGGGCTCGACGCGATCTTCCCCGCCTTCTTCCTGGCCTTGCTGGTCAACGGGGAGGTCTCCGGCAGCAAGCGCTCGATCGTAGCCGCGGTCGGCGGGGCCGTCGTGGCGCTGGTGCTGATCCCACTCACCCCGCCGGGCGTACCGGTGATCGCGGCCTGCCTGGTCGCCCTGATCGGACTCGAACGACGGCAGCGGGAGCCCCGTGAGGACCCAACGCTCGATAAGGAGCACGGGGTCACGTGAGCGACGCCTGGATCACCGTCATCGGTCTCGCGGTCACCACCGCTGCGATCCGTGCCGCCGGGCCGATCGCGCTCGGCGGTCGCGAGCTGCCGCCGCGCCTCAGCGGAATGATCGACCTGCTCGCCCCCGCCCTGCTCAGCGCGTTGATCGTCGTCCAGACGGTCGGAGGCGACCGCGCGATCGAGATCGACGCCCGCCTGGCCGGCGTGGCCGCGGCCGCCGGTCTGCTGATGATCCGCCGCTCGGGCTTTCTCGCTGTGATCTTCCTCGCCGCTGCGGTGACAGCGTCGGTGCGGGCTATCTGAGCGCCGGATCACCCGCGACCGAGATCGTTTAGACCAGGTCAACCTCAAGCGGCTCGTGCGCTTTGGCGATCTTGGCTTGCGAACGCCGACCTCCATATGCGACAGGTAGCACGCCGGGCCGGGGCTACGGGATCGCTGCTGCCGATGGCGCCGCGAAGCGCGTCTCCCCGCCCTACTTCGCCACGCGGATCAGCTTCTTGTTGACGAACTCGTCCATGCCGTAGGGACCCAACTCGCGACCGAAGCCGGAGCGCTTGACCCCACCGAAGGGCAGCTCGGGGCCGTCGAGAAGCGCGCCGTTGACGAACACCATCCCGGTGTCGAGGCCATCGGCCACCCGCATCGCCTGCTCGGAGTCCTCGGTGAAGACGTAGGAACCGAGCCCGAAGGGCGTGTCGTTGGCCAGCTCGATCGCCTCCTCCTCGGAGCTGACGCGATAGACGCTCGCGACGGGTCCGAAGAACTCCTCCTCGTAGGCGTCGTTGTCGGGAGTGATGCCGGTCAGCACCGTGGGCTCGAAGAAGTTATCGGTGCGCTCGCCGCCCACCACGACCTCCGCACCCCCCTCGATCGCGCGGTCGAGCTGCTCTTGTAGACGCTCGGCGGCGGTCGAGGAGGAAAGCGGGCCCATGGTGGAATCCTCGGTCGGATCGCCCGGCTCGATCGACTTCATCCTCTCGGTGAACTTGGCGAGGAAATCATCGTAGAGCTCGTCGGCGACGATGAAGCGCTTCGCGGCGTTGCAGGACTGGCCGGTGTTGTCCAGGCGGGCATCAGTGGCGGTCTCGACAACGTCGTCGAGGTCCGATGCGCCGAGCAGGATGAATGGATCGGAGCCCCCCATCTCCAACACGACCTTCTTCAGGTGGCGGCCGGCGATCTCGGCGACCGCCGAGCCCGCTCGCTCGGAGCCGGTGACCGAGACGCCGCGGACCCGTGGATCGGAAATTACCTGCTCGGCGATCTGGTCATTGGTGGCGAGGATGGTCTGGTAAGCGCCCTCGGGGAAGCCGGCATCGTCATAGATCGCACCGATCGCCTCGGCCGACTCGGGGCACTGCGGCGCCGGCTTCAGCAGGATCGTGTTGCCGACGATCAGATTCGGGCCGGCGAAGCGGGCCACCTGGTAGTACGGAAAGTTCCACGGCATGATCCCCAGAAGGGGGCCCAGCGACGAGCGCCGAATGAACGCCGTGCCCTCTCCGTCGAGTAGCTCCAGCGGCTCGTCCTCGAGGAACTTCTCGGCTCGCTCGGCGTAGTAGCCGTAGATGTCGCCGCAGAAGTCGACCTCGCCGAGCGCTTGCTCCATCGGCTTGCCCATCTCCCTGACGGCGATCTCGGCCAGCGTCTCCCGCCGCTCGAGGTGAAGCTCGGCGACGCGAGTGATCTTCGCGGCGCGGTCGGAAACTGAGGTCGCCCCTGACCAGTTGCCGTGCGCATCCCGGGAGCGCCCGATCGCCGCGACCAGCTCGTCGTCGGAGATCTCCGGGTATTCGGTGACCTTCTCTCCGGTCGCGGGATTGACGACTGCGTAGCTGCTCATCTGAGTCTCCTTGATGCTGATCGTTGTTGTTGGAACTGGTGGCCGGACTCTCCGGTGGCGCCGAAACCGAGCGCCTCGCCCGGGTCGACGTACTCGGTTTCGGTCGCCTCGGCGACCGCGGGATGGGTAACCGCTCCCCCTGCCACGTTGAGGCCGGGGACCAGCCCCGGATCGCGCTCCAGCGCCCCCTCCACCCCCCTGTCGGCGAGCGTCAGCACGTAGGGCAGGGTCGCGTTGGTGAGCGCGTTGGTGGAGGTGATCGGGACCGCTCCGGGCATGTTGGCAACGCAGTAGTGGGTGATCCCGTCGACCTCGAAAGTGGGATCGCGATGAGTGGTGGGTCGGGACGTCTCAAAGCAACCTCCCTGGTCGATCGCGACATCCACCAAGACGGCATTCCCCTTCATCAGCGAGAGCTGGCTGCGCTTGATCACGTGGGGGGCCTTGGCACCGTGGAGAAGGACCGCTCCAATCACCAGATCGGCGTTGGGAAGCATCTGCTCGATCGCAAGCGTCGAGCTGTAAACGGTCGAGCAACGGCCGGCGAAGGCGACGTCCAGCTCCCGGAGGCGGTCGATCGACTTCTCGTAGACGAACACGTCCGCCTGCATCCCGATCGCGATCGTGGCCGCGTTGA
>JBPCOO010000261.1:0-3876 GCA_051000155.1 Solirubrobacterales bacterium
ATCCGAGCCGGCGCGAGCACATTTTCTTAGACGCGGAGGTCTTCGCCGACGCCCTCCACGCCGACTTCGACGAGCCCTTCACCGAGACCGACTACACCGACGACCTGCTCCGCAACCGGATGCTGAACGAGCTCTTCCACGAGGCGGTGCCGGTGATCCTGGCCGAGGACGACCTCAACGCGATGTCGTGCTCGATCGAGAATCGGAGCCCGTTCCTCGACCGGGAGCTGTTCGAGTTCAGCCTCGAGATCCCGACCCGGTGGCTGATCCGCGACGGGATGGCGAAGGCGGTGCTGCGGGACTCGATGCGCGGGATCGTCCCCCAGCGAATCCTCGACAACCGCCGCAAGGTCGGCTTCAACGCCCCGCTGCGCTCACTGATGGACACCGACGACCCCGAGGTGGTCGACTACCTGCTCGACGACGGCCCGATCTTCGACCACGTCAAGCGCGAGCGGATCGAGCAGCTACTCGCCCAGGAGGAGCTGCCCAACTCCCGCAGCAAGTTCCTATTCAACTTCGTCAACGCGAAGATGTTCCTGGAGCAGGCGAGCTGAGCGGCGGCGGTAGCTTCTCGACCGCTCGCCCCCCGCGCTCAAACCGCGGCGGCGGCGTTTGCGATTCGCTCGAGCGTGGCCTCATCGTCGAGCCAGCCGACCAGCTCCTGAGCCTCCTCGCCGCAGTAGGCCTCGAACTCGTCCATCCGCGAGGACTCGACCAGCAGCAGATAGTAGCTGGCATCGGCGTTCCGCACCAGGGCGGGCCTGAGGCCAAACCTCGGTAGCCGGTCGTTGAGCGAGGGGGTGGCGTAGAAGCCAAAACTCTTGCGGGCAACGTCGTATTCGCCGCCGTCGGGCGTGGTCAGGGTGATCTGCTCGTCCGGATCCAGCTCGAGCGTGCCGCTATCGCTGATCGTCACCGGGCGTCGGCCGACCTCGAAGGTGCGGGGCGGATTGGTGGGCTGGAGCTTCATCTCGTGCCTTCCACGTGAGTAGTGGGCCAGGGTAGCTGACCGTCGGCGGCTCCAGCCACGGCGTCCGCGTAGACGGCGGTCAGCCGCTCGACCACCACCGGCGCGGCCAGATTCGTTTCGAAGTGGGCGCGACCGAGCGATCCGGCCCGGTCGACGAGCGAGTCGTCGGTGAGGGCGCCGAGGGAGTCAGCCCAGCCACCGAGGTCGTTACCGGCGACACTCAGCCGATCGCCCTGGGTCGCGAGCAGCTCCCCGGCCGCGCCCTCGGCCGATCCGAGCACCGGCAGGCCGGCTGCAAACGCCTCGCCGGTGGCCCGGCCGAAGGTCTCATAACACTGCGAGGGAAAGACCAGGGCCCTGGCGGAGAGCATCGACGCTTCCAGCTCGGCCCGGTCGCACCAGCCCACCAGGCGCGCCCGCGGCGGCAGCTTCGCCTCCAGCTGAGCCCGCATCGGCCCGTCGCCGTAGATGGTCAGGTCGAGGTCGAGCGCTGCCCCGACCTCCGCCCAGGCGTCCAGGAGCAGATCGAGGCCCTTCTCGGGGGACAGTCGCCCCGCATAGATCACCTCCCGCGAGCTCGACGGCGGGGCCGAGCGCGGGCCGGGATCGGCGACCATGCCGGGCACGACGCTGATCCGCTCGGGATCGAAGCCGGCGCCGGCGAAGATCCCCCGGGCGAACTCGCTCGGGGCGATCAGGCGGTCGATCCCCTGCCAGCTCCCCCGGCGCCGGTTGACGGTGATCGTCGTCGCCGCCGCCACCGAGGCCGGGAGCGAGTCGCGGTAGCAGCGATGGATGACGCCCGGCCATGGACCCCGGCCGACGCAATCGGTGCAGGGCCGGTTGTCACGGAACAGGAGCGAGTTGACGCAGAGCAGGCGATAGTTGTGGAGGGTGTGCACCGTCGGCACGCCCTCGTCGGCGAGCGCCGCGAACACGGAGGGGGTGAGGGTGAACCAGGTGTTGTTGACGTGGGCGACGTCGGGACGGTGGCTGCGGACGAGCTCCCGAACCCGGGCCGCCGAGGCGCGGTTCGCCGGTGCCCGCGCCAGCGTCGCCACCGTCGCCCGCGGGGTCTCGGGATTTCTGACCAGGTGCCGGACGACCTCGTGGCCGGCCCGCTCGAGCGCCTCGGCCTCGGCCTCGGCGCTCGCGTCCTCGCCGCCGCGCTGCCGGTAGAGGTTGTGGAGCTGGAGGATTCGCATCGCGCTCCCCTCGGGGGCCGCGAACTCGCGTCCCGAGGGGAGCGCAGGCTATTTGACCTTGTAGGAGAGGCTCTTGGTGCCGCCGACGGTGGCGCTCAGCTTGGCCTTGCCCTTGAGCTTGACCTTCTTGGTGAAGACCTCACCCGCACCGACCTTGAACTTGGCGACCTTCTTGCCGCGGTTTTTGACCACGACCTTGCCACTGGCGGGAGCCTTACCCCAGAGCTTCACCTTCTTCTTCGACTTGCGCTCGCCGAGGAACGGGAAGGCCACGGCCTGGGCCGATGGCTTTGGCTTCCAGTCGACGAAGTAGACGCCGGTCTCGTAGCTGCTGCCGGTGAACCGTCCCGGGGCACCGTAGTGGGGCTCGTCGCGGATCTGGTAGAGCAGGACCATGCTCGCTCCCTGCTTCCACAGCGAGTAGATCGCCTCGGTGTACCAGCGAGCCTGCTTTTTCAGCGAGGGGTTGTTGAAGGTCGGGCTCTTGAAGTTGTCCGGCGGGTTCGACTCCCACCAGATCTCCGTCGCCCAGACCGGGTGCTTGCCGCGCGGAAGCGCGTTGCCCTTCTTCTCGGCGGCGCGAAGGACGTCGACGAGGTTGTGGAGGTCGGGAGTGGAGATGTCATCGGGGTGGATCGCGCTGCGGCCAGGGCCACCCGCGGTGTTGATCGGGTGATGGGCGAGGACGTCGAAGCGCGGCTTCGTCTTGCACTTCCTTTGCGCCTTGCCATTGCCCTTGACGCAGAGCGCGGTGCGCCAGAACAGCAGCGGCCGCATCGAGTAGGTGTACTTCTCCTCGGGGAAGCCAAAGCCGGCGGGGAAGCCGTAGGGGGCGGTGCCGGCGGTGATCACCCGGTTGGAGTTACTGACCCCGTGGACGGCGTCGTAGAAGGCATTGAGCGCCTTCACATAGATTGCCGGCGAGGCGGGCTTCTTGCCCGTCTTGCCCTTCCACTGAGGGGTCAGCTGGGTCGGCAGGTTGGGCTCGTTGAAGAGCATGTAGTCGCGCACCTGCGGCAGCGACTGGAAATTGCCGGAGTAGCGGCGAGCGATCGCGATGCCGAAGTCAGCGACGTCGTCCGGGTTGGGCTTCCAGGTGCCCCGCATGGCCTCGGCGGGGCGGTTGGCACCCTCGGCCCAGTCGGGGATGCCGTAGATCATCAGGATCGGGCGGTAGCCCTGCTCGATCGCGCCGGTGATCGCTGCGTCGGCAACGTCCCAGTCGTACTGGGAGCTGGCGGGATCACGCGGATCGAAGCCGCCGCCCCGTGAATCGGGAGCGATGTCGCTCCACTTGAGCTGTAGTCGCAGGACCTCGGCGTTGGTCGCGTCGGCCTCCTCCAGCGCCTTGCGCCGGGTGCTCGGGTCCTGGGAGACGAACAGCGGATCGCCGTATCCGAACTCGAGCCCCTTACCGCGCTTGCCGCTGACCTGGGCCTCCGGGGAGGGGGCGGTTGGCTGACCGGCCGCTGCGGCGCTGGTCGTCTGCGGGCCGGCGTACTCGCCGAGGAGGTCGGGAGCGTCCGACGGGGAGCTCGATTGGGCGAAGGCCGTCGAAGGTGCGACGGCTAGTGCCAGCGCGACGATCACGGCCACCAGGATTGCTCCTGCGGATGCGGTTTTGGGTCTTGCCTTCATGCTGCCTCCTACTTCTTCGAGAGTTTCCAGGTGAGGCTCTTCTCACCCTTGACCTTGGCC
>JBPCOO010000322.1:0-10332 GCA_051000155.1 Solirubrobacterales bacterium
GGGTCGCGGGGACCACGACGCGCTACCGAGCGGCGATCTCGCCTACGTCAAGCTGGTGGGCCACCTGGCGGGGCTCGGACGTCGCTCGACCGTTGACGAGGTCGAGTCCTACTTCGCCCCCTACGCCCCCTACCGCGCCCTCGCCGGCCTGTTCGCACTGGTCGATTCGCGCCGGGCAATGGCTACAGCCCGCCCCCTGCGCTACCACCCTCCTCGCCCCGAGATTGACCAAGTCGCCTGACCCCGGGGAGTCCTGAGGAGTGCCGGAGCGCGGCTGGGTGTGCCCGGCACAGCGACAGTACGACCGTACAGGAGCGAGCCGGGGGCCGGTCAGGCGCGCTCCGGTGCCGTCAGGGCTCCCCGGGGACTATTCGGGAATCTCTCCGGGCAGCAGCTCGTTGGTGAGTAGCTCTCCCGTCGGGATCCGTCGCTCGGTCTGTCCCTGATCGGCGAGGAACCCGGAGAAGGTGATCCACTCGCCCTCGTTGATGTAGCCGTAGGGGCGACCCCGGGGCGGGCTCAGCAGGGGCAGGGTTTCGCGGACCTGGGCCAGGGTGAGCTTGGGGTCGAGCTCCTCCGAGGCGTCCACCAGCGCCTCGGTTGCGGCTTCGGGATTCTCCTGGGCCGCCTCGGTTCCCCGCTCGAGCGCGGCGATGAACAGCCGGATCGCCTCGGGGTCTTCCCGCACCAGGGATTCCTTGGCTACCAGGACCAGCTCGTCGTAGGTGGGAATGCCGAGCTGGTCGACGGGCACGATCCGCGGATTCTTGCCCTCGCGTTGGAGCTGGACGCCCTCGACGTTGCGGAAGCCGCCAAACATCGCGTCGGCGCGTCCGCTCAGCACCGGCTGGAGCAGGTTCAGCCCGACGTCAACCTGCTCGACGTCGTCGGGGTCAACCCCGGCGTCGTTGAGGATGGTCTCCAGGTAGGCCGTCTGGTAGGGGATTCCGGCGGTGACCACCGTTTTGCCCTCCAGATCCTCGGGGTCAGCGATCCCGGCATCGGGCAGGGAGATAAGCGAGCTCAGCGGCTCCTGCACCAGGGCGGCGACGGCGACCACGTCGAGACCCTGATCGCGGGCCAGGATCACCTCCGGCTCGTAGGAGATCGCCAGGTCCACCCGTCCGGCGGCGACCTGCTTGATCGGCGCGGCGGGATCGGAGGGGACGATCGGCTCGACCTCGAGCCCGGCGTCAGCGAAGTAGCCGTTGGCGAGCGCGGTATAGATGCCGACGTGGTCGGGGTTGATGAAGAAGTCGAGGGCGAGCTGAAAGCTGTCGGGCTCGCCTCCGGGGTCGGAGACCGACGGTTCCGACTTCTCACCGCAGGCGGCGAGGACGAGCGTGGCGGCCAGGATGGCGAGGGCGATGGCGAGCTTGCGGGGCATGGTGGGGTCTGGTCTCCTGTCGGGTCGGGTTCTTGGAAGTCAGGGCTCAGGTATTCGTTGCCGGGCGGGAGCTTCCCCACCAAGCGAGCCGCCGTTCGATCAGCGTCAGCAGGGCAAAGAGGCCGATCGCCATCGCCGAGAGCACGGCGACCGCGGCGAACAATCGCGGCACCTCGAGCTGGGCATTGTCAACCAGCATCAGATGGCCGAGGCCCTCGGTGGCGCCCGCCCACTCACCGAAGACGGCGCCGATGACCGCGACCGCGACCGCGATCTTGGCGCCGCTGAGAAGCTGCGGCAGCGAGGCGGGCAGCTCCAACCGGGTCAGCGTTTGCAGTCGCGAGGCGCCGAGCGAGCGCATCAGCTTGCGCTGGGAGCCGTCGACCGCCGCCAGCCCGTCGAGCATGCTGACGCAGATCGGGAAGAAGCAGATCAGCGCGATGATCGCGATCTTCGGTCCGACGCCGAAGCCAAACCAGACGACAAAGATCGGGGCGACGACGATGATCGGGATCGTCTGCGAGGCGACCACCAGGGGGTAGAAGGCTCGCCGCAGGGCGGGGGAGAGGTGCAGGGCGATCGCGCTTGTGACCCCGACCGCTACCGCGACCGCGAAGCCGCCGATCACCTCCCCGAAGGTGACCCAGGCGTTACGGGCGAGCAGGTCCCGGTCGGTCCAGAGCGAGTCGGCGATCTCGCTCGGGGAGGGAACCAGGAACGGCTCGATCCCCAGTAGCTCGGAGAGAACGTCCCAGCGAGAGGCCAGCTCCCAGGCGCCGAGCAGGGCGCAAACCATGGCCAGGGGGGCGACGAGCCTGCGGAGGGGGTTCACCGGACTCCTCCCTCGGCGAGCGCGGCCAGGGCCCGCTCCCGCGCGGCGGTGAACTCGGGGCGGCTGACCGCTTCGGTGCGGGTGAGCGAGCGGTCCACCGGGGACTGCTCGGCGAGGACCGGTCGACCGGGACGGGGGGAGAGCACCATCGTCCAGTCGCCGAGGTAGAGGGCCTCCTCGACGTCGTGGGTCACCAGCACGGTGGTGCGCGGCTCCTCGGCGAGGGCGTCGCGCAGCCAGCTCTGCAGGTCAGCTCGGGTGATCGCATCGAGCGAGGCAAACGGCTCGTCCAGCAGCAAAACCGGCTTGCCGCTGAGCAGGGTACGGGCGAAGGCGACCCGCTGGCGCATACCGCCGGAGAGCTCGGAGGGCCGGGCGTCGCAGAAGTCACCCAGCCCGAGGCGGGCGAGGGTCGGGCGGGCCGCCTCCCTCGCCTCGGCCTTCCTCATCCCGGCCAACCGGAGCGCCAGCGCCGCGTTGTCGATCGCCCGCAACCACGGCTGGAGCAGATCCCGCTGGGGCATGTAGGCGCAATGGCGGAGCCTGTCGGCGGCCTCGGTGGCCTCGCCGACGGCAATGCGACCGCTTCGGTGCTGGGCGAGCCCGGCGATCAGCTCGAGCAGGGTGGATTTTCCGCAGCCGGAGTGGCCGACGATCGCGAGCGTCTCGCCCGGGGCGACCGAGAGGTCGATCTCCTGCAGCACCTCGAGCTCGCCGAAGCGGTGGTCGAGGCGTTCGATCCGCAGGCCACAGCGCGCGGCACCCCTAGCGGGGTCGCTGGATTCCACGTTTGGCCCTCGAGGGGTTTGGGTTTGGATGGTTGCCATTCTCCCTCCGCGCGCATTACCGCACAGGTTCTAAGGGTCTGGGCCGGGCGGCGGCGGTGCCGGTGGCTCCTTCTCAGCCCGCAATCCCCGCGAGCGCCCCTGTTGGACTGGATGGAGTCTAGTGGTCGTCGCTAGCCCGGCGCCTGCGCCTCGCCGGCGATGGCGTCGACGAAGTCCTCGAGGTGCTGGGTGGTCCAGCACTCCAGCGCCCGGGTGCAGTGCTGCTCGTAGGCGGCCATCACCGAGTCCCCGTAGTTCCAATACAGCCGGGGCTCGGGGTTGAGCCAGAAGGTGCGACCGGCGCGCTTGCAGAGCTCGGCGAAGACCTCGGGGTGGGGATCGCGACCGTTGGTGCGAGCGTCTCCGAGGACGATCACGGTGGAGCGTGGGCCGAGGTCGTCGGAGATCTCGGTGAGGAACTCGCGCCAGACCCGCCCGTAGTCGGTGTAGCCGGAGACGTCGGCGACCCCGCCCTCCTGGCCGATCCGCTCGCTCGCGGCGCGGAAGTCCCGCTCGGACTCCAGCACCTCGGTCACCTCGCTGATCCGCTCGATGAATACGAAGCTCCGCTGCTTGCGGAAGGCGTCGTGGAGCGCGTGCAAGACGCTGAGGAAGAAGACGCTGGCGGAGGTGACCGAGGTCGAGACGTCGCAGAGCACGTACAGCTCCGGCTTGCGGGGGCGCTTTGGCCGGTAGCGGAGTCGCAGCGGCACACCGCCGGTCTCGAGCGAGGCGCGCATCGTTCGCCGCACATCAACCACCCGGCCGCGCCGCCGGCCCCTCTGTTCATGGCCGAGGGTCGCGATCCGCCGCTTGAGCTGGGCGATCGCGCGGTGGACCGCGGCGAGGTCCCGGGTCGGGCTGGTGGGCAGCGCCCGGTCGAGGTCGGCCAGCGGCCGGGCGGGCGGGAGCTTCTGGGAGCGCTCGATCCCGCGCCGCTCCAGCTCTCGGCGGAGGTGGCCCTCGAACTGACGGACCGAGTCGCGGTCGAGCGGGGGCTTGGGATCGGCGGCGGCGTCGCGCTGGCTTCCCCCCGGCTGCAGGCCGAGGTTTCGTCGGATCCGCTGGACGTCTACCCCGACCACGCCCGAGCCCTCGCCCCCCTGGCCGAAGGCGGTCACCGCCAGCCGGGCCAGGTCCCGCATCATCGGATCGGCACGATCATTGATCGCCTCGCGGATCGCATCGGAGAGGTCGTCGAGGCTGATCGCCTCACCGCGAGATTGCCCGTCCTCGCCCGTGCCCTCGGCAACGTCCAGCTCGAGCGCCTCGGCCTCGGCCGCGCTGAAGAAATATCGGTCGAAGACGAGGTCGAAGACCCGCCGATCCTCGGGAGATTTGGCGAGCGTCGCCGCGAGCGCCTCGCGGAAGTGGTCACGCCTCATCCAGGGCACCGCTTCAAGCGCATCGAAGGCGTCGAGCAACTCCGAGGTGCCGATCGCGACGCCCTCGCCTCGCAGCTCCTCCCCGAAGCCGACCAGCTTGTCCCCGAGTCCCCTTCGGCCCCACGCCGGGCCGTCTGCGGACCGTCGCGCTGGGTCATCGCCCCCGTGCTCGCCCTCCCGGGGGGAGGTCACCCTCACTCTCCCGTCTGGGCGCCGACGGCGCCGGCGAGGCGGACCCCGACCCGCTCGGCGACCAGGTCGATATCGGTGCGGTGCTTGATGATGATGCTCATCGTCCGGCGGAAGGTCTCGGCGTCGATCTCGGTAGCGCCCAGCAGCAGCAGCGCCCGCGCCCAGTCGATCGACTCGGCGATCGAGGGCGGCTTTTTCAGGTCGAGCTCCCGTACCATCCCGACGACCTCGACCAGGCGCCGGGCGAGCTGCGCGTCCAGCTCGGGCGTGTGCAGGCGGACGATCTCCATCTCGCGTTCGGCGTCGGGGTAGTCGAGCCAGAGGTAGAGGCAGCGGCGCTTGAGCGCCTCGGTCAGCTCGCGCGAGTTGTTGGAGGTCAGCATCACGATCGGCATCGTCTCGGCGGTGATCGTCCCGATCTCGGGGATCGAGATCTGGAAGTCGCTCAGCACCTCCAGCAGCATCGCCTCGAACTCCTGGTCGGTCTTGTCGATCTCGTCGATCAGGAGGACCACCGGCTCAGCCGATGCGATCGCCTCCAGCAGCGGTCGGGTGAGGAGGAAGTCCCGGGAGAAGATGTCGTCCTGGAGGCCCTCCCAGGAGCCCTCGGCCTCGGCCTGGATTCGCAGTAGCTGCTTGCGGTAGTTCCACTCGTAGAGCGCCTTGGCCTCGTCGAGGCCCTCGTAGCACTGGAGGCGGATCAACTCGCGACCGCTGGCGCGGGCGAGTGCCTTCGCCAGCTCGGTCTTGCCGACGCCGGCGGGCCCCTCCACCAGCACCGGCTTGCCCAGGTGGCGGGCGAGGTGGGAGACGAGGGCGGCGCCGTCGTCGGCGAGATAGCCGACTTGGCCGAGGGCGTCGGCGGTGGCGGCGATGTCGCCGGGCGCGCCGATCTGGGGCTGGGGTGCGTCCGACATCGGTGCGAGGGATGATAATGCGGTGATGGCCTTGCTCCAGATCGTCGCCGGCGTTCTCCCCGACAGCTCCAGCTTCTACGCGGTGCTGATGGGCTTCGGCTTCTTTCTCGGGGTCTACGCTCACGCCGGCCGGTTCCCACGGCTGCTGGCATTCGCGATCCTCTGGGTGTTCCTGACCACCGTCCTGACGCTGGTGGCCGCTCGCACGTTCTCCGGTTCGACCGACGGGGTCGAGCTGCCTTAGCCTCACCTGAGCGGCTAAGGTCGCCCGGCGGCACCGTTCGCAATGAGGGAGTGCGATGGGCGACCAGACCGAACGAGCAGCAAAAAAGGATGGAGACCTTCCGGCTGAGGCGGGGGAGGCGAGGGCGGCCACCAACGGCGTCGGCACCGCCGTGCAGACCGCACGGGAGGAGAGCCTGCGGACGCTCGCCGAGGATGTCCGGCGGATCTCCGGCGAGGCGCGAGAGGCCGCGGTGCGGGCTTCGGAGGCCGAGGCGGTGGCCCGGCGGGCGGTTGAGGAGCGGCGCGAGGCCACCCACCGGGCCGAGGCCGCCGAGGCGGTCGCCAAGGAGGCCGAGGAGGCGGCGGTGACGGCCGTGCGCGCGGCGGCCGAGCGCTACGAGGTCCGACTGCGGGAGACCAGGAGTAGGCTCAAGGCGCAGGCGGAGGAGAAGCTGCGGATGGCCGCCGCCCAGCTCCAGCAGCAGGCGACCGATCGGATCCGCGCCAGGGTGAAGGAGGCGGTGGGCGAGCGGGAGGCGGAACTGGACCAGCGCGAGAGCCGGATCTCCGCCGAGATCGACGAGCAGGTGGGGGCGATTCGTAGCGACGCCGAGAAGCTGGTCGTTGCCGAGCGGGAGGCGCGTGAGGCAGCCGAGCAGCGCCTCGCCCAGGCGGATCAACGATTGCGGGAGCTGGCCGATCGCCTCGCCGCCGAGGCCGAGGCGCGAGCGCGGGCCGAGGCCCACGAGCGGCTCGCGCAGGAAGCCAAGCGGATGCAGCAGCAAGCCGAGCGACAGGCGGCGATGGCCCGAAAGCGCGCCGAGCAGCGGACCGCGGAGGAGACGAAGAAGCGCATTCGGGCCGAGACCAAGCGCCTGCAGGAGGAGGCTGAGCAACGAGTCCGCGAGGAGGCGATGAACCGCGGCCGCGAGTTCGAGCAGGAGGTTCGAGCCGAGTTGGAGCGGGAGGCCGAAGCCCAGATCCGCGAAGCCGAGGTGCAGGCGGAGACCCAGCGCAAACAGCGCGAGCGGGAGCTGATGGAACAGGTGGAGGTCGAGGCCCGCCAGGCGGCCGAGCGCGCCCGCCGCGATGCGCTGGACTAGGAGCCGGGGCTCGCCGCTAGCCGGCCCGCATCCTCCGCAGGCTGCGCATCTCCTCGATCCCGCCCTCGGCGGAGCGGCGCCGGGAGGCGATCAGCCGCGAGGCCAGCGCCTGCTCGTCGACTTCACCGGCGCTCCCGGCGCGCGGCCGCACCCGGTAGCCACCCGCGGTCTCGCGCGCGCGGACCACCTCGATTCGCTTTCCGTCGTGGAACAGGGCGGCGGCGTGGTCGTCGAGCGCGAGCCCGGCCGGGAGCTCGCCGCTGCCGACCAGCTCGCGGTAGGCGCTCCGCCGGCCCGGGTCCTGGGAGTAGTGGACGCAGTGGCTGCCTTCGAGCAGTCCCAGGCCACGGCTATGGGATGGCTTGCCCGAGCCGCGGGAGACGCCGTGGCCGAACCAGCACATCGAGCCGGCGCTGTAGCCGCAAAGCACGATCCCGGCGGCGTAGGCATCCAGCATCACCCGGTCGATCCCGTGCTCGCGCCAGAGCGCGATCAGGTTGACCATGCTGCCGCCGCCGACGTAGATCAGATCCTGGCCGAGGAGGTGGGAGCGGACGTCGATCCCGCTCTCTCCCAGCCGGAACAGCGACAGCACCGATGCCTCGACCTCGCGGCCGTCCATCGACGAGTGGAAGGCGGCGATCTGCTGCTGAGGATCGCCGCTGGCGGTCGGCAGGTGGCAGACCCGGGGACGATCGGCCTCGCAGAGGTCGATCACGTAGTCGTGGATCGCATCGTTTTCGGGGCGCATCGAGAACTCGACGCCTCCCATCGCCACTATCGTCGGAGTCGCGGCCATTGCGGCCGCCTACCCTACGGCTCGCAGCTGCTCCGGCGGATCGGGGTCCTCGGCCGAATCCTTCCGGGCCTCGGCCGGGACCGACTCAGCCTCCTCCGCCCCGAGGTAGCGGACCGGTAAGAGCTGCTCGGCCATCTCCGCCCCACGGTCGCCGACCGTCCAGGCCCGGGCGTCGGGGCGCGAGCCGACCACCGCCGCCAGCCGGTGCCCGCGGAAGTGAAGCGCGGCGCCGTCGGAGGCCGCGTAGCCCGGGCACATCCCCCGTCGTAGGTGCGCGTGGTAGTCCTCGCGTCGTCCGGCCTCGTTGCCGTAGTGGACGCAGTTGCTCCACGGCAGCAGCCCGAGGCCGCGGAAGCGGACGGCGGGGCCGTGGAAGGAGGTGACGCCCTCGGCGAACCAGCAGAGTGAGCCGGCGCTGAGCCCGCAGAGCACCACTCCCGATTTCCACGCATCCCGCAGGATCAGATCGACCCCGTGGGCGCGCCAGGTGGCGAGCAGGCTGATGACGCTGCCTCCGCCGACGTAGATCAGATCCTGGGAGAGCAAGTGCGCGCGCAGGTCGTCGGCGCCTCGGTCCTTGCGGAACAGGGAGACGTGGGAGGGGATGCAGCGATCGCCCGAGAAGTGACGATAGAAGCGGACCAGGTAGTGGTCGGCATCACCGCTGGCGGTCGGCAGGAAGCAGACCCTGGGGCGCTCGGCCTCACACAGCCCGAGCACGTAGTCGTCCAGCAGAGGGTTGCCCGCTTCCATCGAGAAGCCGCCTCCGCCGAAGCTGACGATTTGCCGGCGCTCGTCGGCGAGCATCGCGGCGACGCCCGGGTCGCTGCCCACCGGTAGTCCCGCTTCCTCGCTCGTTCCCATCATGTTCACCTCTCCGCTGAGACGAAGACAGCCCCACCCGCACGGGGCGGATGGGGCTGGCTCCTCGACCTGGTTTGTGCGACCGGCTCGGGCTAGCCGACCGCGCTGCCCTCGCCCTCGTGGGCCTGGAGGACATCGCGTCCTTCCTCACCGGTGCGGATGCGGATCGCCTCCTCGACGTCGACGACGAATATCTTTCCGTCACCGACCTCGCCCGTCCGGGCGTGCTTGAGGATCGTCTCGACGACGGCGTCCTTCTCGGACTCCTCGACCACGCACTCGATCTTGAGCTTGGGCCTGACGTTGACCGTCAGGCTCGCGCCCCGGTAATGCTCGACCACGCCCTTCTGGCGTCCGGAGCCCTTGACCTCCGAGATCGAGAGCGAGGGGATGCCACGCTCGAGCAGCTCCTTCCGGATCGGCTCGAACGCCTCGTGGCGGATGAATGCTTCTACCTTTTTCATCTTGGTACCTCCTTTCCGATCGCGCTAGGCGCTTGTCGTTGCTTTTTCGCGGGGCGCGGCTACCGGGGTGCCGGCAACCGAGGGCTCGAACAGGCCCACCGGGTATTCCTCCTGGGGGATGAACACCTCGGGGTAGCCATACATGCCGTGGGAGGCGATGTCCAGTCCCGCGCGCTCTTCCTCCTCGGAGACCCGTAGGCCGATCGTCGCCTTGATTGCGGCGAACACGGCGTAGGAGAGGGCGAAGACGACCACGAAGGTCGCGATCACGCCGATCGCCTGGACCGCGAGCTGACCCAGCGAGCCGCCGAAGCCGACGTCTCCGTCGGTGAGGCCGTACCAGACCCCGGCGCTGGCCTCGTCTCCGACCAGCCGTGGCGAGCCGAAGACGCCGACGGCGAGGGTGCCCCAGATGCCGGCGAGTCCGTGCGCCGAGAGCGCACCGATCGGGTCATCGAGGTACTTCTCGATCGCGAGCACGCCGTAGACGACGACCACTCCGGCGATCGCGCCGATGATCGGGGCCGCCCAGAACTCGACGAATCCCGAGGGAGCCGTGATTCCGACCAGTCCGGCGATGGCGCCGTTTCCGATCATGCCGACGTCGATCGACTTGGTCTTGGTGTAGATCACCGCCAGTGCGGCGAGCGCCCCGGCCGATGCGGCCAGGTGGGTGTTCAGCGCAACCTCCGCAAAGAAGTTGTCGGTCGTGCCGAAGGTGGAACCGGCGTTGAAGCCGTACCAGCCGACCCAGAGGATGAGGACACCGAGGCCGACGATGGGCATCGAGTGACCGGGGATAGCGCGAGGCTTCCCATCCGGGCCGAACTTGCCAATACGCGGTCCAAGCAGCAACAGGGCCGCGAGGCCGCCGACCGCACCGGTGAGGTGGACGACGGAGGAGCCGGCGAAGTCCAATACCGGCTTGCCGCCGATGTCGCTCAGCAATCCGCCGCCGTAGACGCCGTGGGCGATCAACGGGTAGATGATCGCCGCGAACACCGTCGCGTAGATCACATAAGCGCTGAACTTGATCCGCTCCAGCGTGGTACCCCAGACGATCGCCAGCGAGACGGCGCAGAACAAGCCGCCGAACAGCATCCCGGCGGCATCGGCGCCACCGACGAGGAACGCGTCCGCGCCGCTGCCGATCATCTGATCGTGAGCGAAGAAGAACCCGTCGGTTCCGAAGATGTCGTTCCCCGACCCCGAGATGCCGAAGCCGACCGCCCACCAGGCGAGCGCTGCGATTGACAGGTTCACGAATATCTTCGCCACCCCTGCGCCGACGTTCTTCTGCCGCGAGAAACCGATCTCGAGGAAGAGGAACCCGGCCT
>JBPCOO010000336.1:0-2612 GCA_051000155.1 Solirubrobacterales bacterium
GTCAACCTCGCGGCCCTCGACCGCGAGGATCCGCCCCGCAGCGTGCTCGTCGCCGGCGCGACCGACGACACAGACAGCGCCGGAGTGAGCCTCGCCCTGGCCGAAGCGGCGGCGCTCGACGGCACCCGGACGGTGCTTTTGGAATCGAACCTGAGAAACCCGACCCTCGCCCTCCGCGCCCCGCTGGAGCCCTCCCCCGGGCTCGCCGACTACCTAGCTGGAGCGGCCACCGAGGAGGAGATCATCCAGCACCTGCTGCTCGGCTCCGGGGAGGCGCCCGCGCGCGGCGAGCCGACCGACTCCGACTCCGACCGCAGGGCCTTGGCCTGCATCCCCGCGGGAGCCGGCCCCGCACGAGCTTCCGAGCTGATGCAGGGGCCGAAGCTCGGCGAGCTCTGCCGGCTGCTCGCGGCCGCCTACGAACTGGTGATCGTCGATGCAGCGCCGCTACTGGCAGTCGCCGATCCCCTCCGGATAGCTCCGCACCTCGACGCGACCCTGGTCTGCATCCACGCGCGCGAGGGCAGCCGCGAGCAGATCCGCGCCCTCGCCTCGGCGCTGGAAGGCCCGGGCACCCGCCCGCTCGGGACGGTGCTCACCGGGCTTCGCCCCGGCGACGCGGGCTATGACCACTATCGCGGCTACACCGAGCCCGGGGTCGGCCCTCAACGCCGGCCGAGGCTGCGCTCGTGGGCCAGCCGGTAGGCGGCGGCGTGACGATCGGCCAGAGGCTCGAGGCCGAAGTGGCTGCGCGCCCGCTCCAGGCCGGCCGCCGCCAGCCGCTCGGCCAGCGCGTCTTCGGTGCAGAGGCGGCGTAGCGCCTCGGCGAACCGGTCGGGACGACGAGGCTCGACCACCAGGGCCGTCCGCCCCTCATCCACCAACTCGGCGACCGCGCCGACCCGGGTGGTGAGCACCGGCTTTGCCGCGTACATCGCCTCAAGGATGACCGTCGGCATCCCCTCCGAGCGCGGGACCGAGGCCATCGCGAAGACGTCGAAAGCCTGCATCAGGGCGGCTACCTCCGTCCCCGGATCGATCACCTCGACCGCGCCCTCGAGGCCCCCGTCCGCCGCGAGCCGGCGCAGGCGGTCGGCATAGCCCGGGTGAGCCGGGCTGGGACCGCCGCAGATGACGAAGCGGACGGTGGGGTCGTGTTCACAGACCAACCGCGCGGCCTCGATCAGGTCCTCATAGCCCTTCTGCGGATTGAGCACGCCGACCGATCCGACCAGCGTCTCCCCATCCCCGACCCCGAGCCGGCTCCGCGCCCCCGCTCGCGCCTGCGGATCCGGCGCAAAGCGTTTGCGCTCGACCGGCGGGTAGACGGTGATGCACCGGTCGCCAAGGCGCTCAGCGCCCGGATGGACCCGAGCCAGCTCGCGACCCCAGGTGATCGCCACGTCGGCCAGCCCGATCAAGAGCGGCGCCCCCGCCCGGCGCAGCGCCATTGGCGCGCGGGTGTCATATAGCTGCCAGACGACTCCCGCGCCGCGACGGCGGGCGACCACTGCGCCCTGGGGGTGGGTGATCCCCTGTACCTGGACGACGTCGGCACCGACCTCCCCGACCACCTCGCCGAGCCGTCGCAGATCGCCCGGCAGCGCCCCCAGGAACCTGGCCTGGCGGCGCGGATCCGCGCTCGCGACGAGGCGACCGAGCGGCAGGGTGGGGGTCCGGACGCCACCGTCCCGCAGACGCGCCGCGGCCCGCTCTCCCTCCTCCGGCAGGGCCACCACGGTCGAGATCCCGCGTCGCTCCAGCAATGGCGCGAGCTGGAGCGACTGGTTGTGGGAGCCGCCGAAGGCGGGCGCGTGCAGCACCGAGAGCAAGGTCAGGTCCGGGTTCATCCTGACCAGAGGCTATCCGGGGGTATCGAGACGAGCGCGAGATCCACGTGACCCGCCGACCTATACTCGCCGCCGTGTCAGCACGGCCGTCCGTAAGCGTGATCGTGCCGTTCGCCGGCGGGCCGAGGGCGGCGGGATCGCTACTGGAGGGCCTCGCTCGGCTTCGGTTGGGAGCCGACGATGAGCTGATCGTCGTCGACAACAGCCCCACCCCCGCGGTCGAGGTCGCCGCCGTCGCGGAGGTCGTCCGGGCAACCGCCGAGCAGTCCTCCTACTACGCCCGCAACGCCGGGGCCGAGCGCGCCACCGGGAGCTGGCTTTTGTTCATGGACGCCGATTGCCGTCCCGACCCGGACCTGCTCGATCGCCACTTCGCCGAACCCGTGGATCCCGGCTGTGCGCTGATCGCCGGGGGCATCATCGGCGACCCCCGCCAGCGCGGCCTCGTCCCCGCCTGGGCCCGCTCGCGCCGCCAACTCTCCCAGGACCATCTCATCCCCGGTCCCCCCTCCCTCCCCCACCCGGCCGCCGGAACTCCCAACCTGATGGTCCGTCGGGATGTCTTCGAGGCCCTCGGGGGCTTCCACGAAGGCATCCGCTCCGCCGGAGACGTGGAGCTCTGCTGGCGGATCCAGGACGCGGGGCGGACGATGGAATACCGCCCGGAGGCCCGGGTACACCACCGCTACCGCCGCAGCCTCGGCAGCCTGCTCTCCCAGTCGGTCCGCCACGCGGCCGGGCACCGCTGGCTCAGCCGCCGCT
>JBPCOO010000306.1:0-11174 GCA_051000155.1 Solirubrobacterales bacterium
CGTAGGGCTTGAAGACGACTGGGCTGCGGAACTCGACCCCGGGCGCCATGGCGGCACCGAGCGCCTGCCGGTCACCGGCGTGAACGGCCTCGACGAAGCGATCGGAGAGCATTGGTCGCCCTACTTGCGCCGCGCAGGCTGCTCGTCGGTGTCGAGCTCCAGCATCTCGGTGTCGTCGTCCTCATAGAGGACGTCCGCCTCGACCGTTTCCGCCTCGTCGCGCTCGTAGAGGACATCCGCCTCGGTCCTCTTTGGCTCATCGCGCTCGTAGCCCCTCGTCGGCTCCCATGCCTCGGTCGGCTCGGCGGCGGTGGCCTCCCCCCGGCTCTTCGGCTCCCCGAGGCTGGCCGTCTCCTCATAGCCCTCGTCCTCGTAGTCCTCGGCGGCCTCCGGATCGGCCTCCTCTTCCCCGACCAGATCTTCCTCGACCCACTCACCGGTCCCCTGCTCGGCTTCCCCGACGAGGCTGCCGAGGCTGCCGCGCATGCGATCGATGCTCGCGACCACCAGCTCCCGGCGCTCGCGCAGCTCCGCGATCTCATCCTCGATCTCGACGAGATCGAGCTGAGCGTCCTTCAGCGTCTCCTCCGCCTGGCGCTCGGCCTCGGCCAGGATCTCCTCGGCCTCCCGGCGCGCCTCGGCCTCGGCTTCGCTCAGTCCGGTGTCCGCCTCGGCGCGCTTGCGGTCCACCTCAGCCTCCACCTCTGCCCGCGTCTGGTCCGCGTAGCCGTCCGCCTCGGCGCGCGCTCGCGCGGCGTAGCCGTCGGCTTCAGCACGGGCCCCCTCGGCGTAGCCGTCGGCTTGTGAACGCGTGGCCGCGGCGTACTCGTCGGCCTCCGAGCGGGCCTGCATGGCGTAGGCGTCGGCCTCACCGCGGACCTGGTCGAAGCGCTCCTCGGCCTGCCTGTTGAGGTAGGAGGCGCGCTCTTTGGCGTCGGTGGTGAGCAACCGCGCAGTCTCGCGTGCCTCGGAGAGGATCGCATCGACGCGGTCGCCGATCTCGCTCAGCCTCCTGCCGGCGATGGCCCCCTCGGACTCGCCGATCTCCCCCGCCTCAATCGCCTCGGCAATCGCAGCCAACGTCGAATCGACCTCGGCCCGGTCGTAGCCCATCATCCTCGTGGCGAAAGCCGGGTCGAGGATTTGTTTGAGCAGATCTGCGTCCATCGCGATGCACTCCCTGGCGGTCGTTGGCGAAGGTTGGAAGGTTGGCTCGTTGACGCTAGCAATCCTCCCCGGGTGGACGCGACCTACGGCTCCGCGCCGTCCCAAAGAACCGGACCGGCCTTGAGCACATGGGCGCCAAGGGGCCTCCCGAGCACCTCCTGTACCGAGCGGGACGCCTTCAACAGCGCGTCCAGCTCCACACCTGTCTCGATCCCCATCTCCGCCAGCATCGAGAGCACATCCTCGGTGGCGATGTTGCCGGTGGACCCGGGCGGAACCGGGCAGCCGCCGAGCTCGCCGAAGCTCGATTCGAACGAGCTGATCCCCTCGCCAAGCGCGGCCAAGACGTTGGCGAGGCCCTGGCCGCGCGTATTGTGGAAGTGGGCGGTCAACTCGACCTCGGAGCCGAGCCGCTCCCCGACGGCGGCGAAGAACTCCGCGACGCCCCTCGGGTTGGCCATCCCGGTGGTGTCGCCGAAGCCGACCTCCTCGCAGCCGAAGGCTCGCAGTCGCTCGGCTATCCCCAGCACCCTTTGGGGCGCGACCTCCCCTTCGTAGGGGCAGCCGAAGGAGGTTGCGATCACGCCCTCGCAGCGAATCCCCTCCTCCCGCGCGGTCCCGACGGTCCGCTCGAGTCCCGCCAGGGAGTCCGCGATCGAGCGGTTGACGTTTTTGTGGTTGTGGGCCTCAGAAGCGGAGAGGAAGACGCTGATCTCGTCGAAGCGGCCACGGTGCCGCAACGCCAATTCGAGGCCCTTCAGGTTCGGAACGAGGACGCTGAAGGCGACCCCCTCGCGCCGGGTGATCCCGTCGAGGACCTCGCCGACGTCGGCGAGCTGGGGGATCACGTCGGTCCGGACGAAAGAGCCGACCTCGATCCGCCGAAGCCCGGTGGCCGAGAGCATGTCGATCAGCCGAATCTTCTCGGAGGTCGGGATCACCTCGGGCTCGTTCTGGAAGCCGTCGCGTGGACCGACCTCGCGGATGCAAACGCGGTCGGGGTAGTCAGTCATCCTCGCTCCCGTGGCCGGCCGCCTCGATCACGCGCCGCTGATGGGTCCCGACCCCGATCGTCCGCTCGCCCTCTGTGACCTCGACCTCGAAGTGGAGCTTGCGATCTTCAACGACCTCGACCAGCTTCGCTCGCGCCCGGCAGCGTGCGCCCTTCGCGGCGGCGCCGACGTGCTTGATGCAGACCTCGGAGCCGACCGTCGCCGAGCCCTCCGGCAGCGATCCGTAGGCGAGCACGGCCGCTGTGCGCTCCATCATCGCGACCATTCCCGGGGTCGAGAGCACCTCACCGCCGATGGTCCCCCCGACATCGGTCAGCAGCCGGCCTTCAACCTCGAAGCTCTCGACGTGCTCGGCGCCCGGTGAGAGCGGCTCAGCCCCGGGGTCACGGCTGGGCGTTGGAAAATCGGTCGGGTTGGGGCTCAAAGCTGCCTCTTCGGGAGAAGGAACCGGGGGCTCGGAACCTACCCATACACTGCCCGCCATGAGCGCTGACCCCCACAGCTCCCCGATCCCGATCATCGGCGGCACCGGAGCGCTCGGCTACGGCCTCGCGGTTCGCTGGGCACAGGCGGGGCTGGATGTGGTGATCGGCTCCCGGGAGGCCGAGCGGGCGGTCGAGGGGGCGGAGAGGGTCGCCGCGCTCGAGGGGTCCGGCTCGGTCGAGGGGCTCGAGAACTCCGAGGCCGCGGGGAGGGGTCCGATCGTCTTGCTCACGGTGCCCTTCCGAGCCCACTCGGAGACGCTCCAGAACCTCGCCGGGGCGCTCCGGCCCGGCCAGATCCTGGTCGATTGCACGGTGCCACTGGCAGCGGCCGTGAGCGGCAAGGCAACCCGCTCGCTCGGCGTCTGGCAGGGATCGGCAGCCGAGCAGGCGCAGGAGATGGTGCCCGAGGGCGTCACCGTGGTTGCCGCCCTGCACTCGGTCGGGGCGCCGAAGCTCGGTAAGCCCGCCGAGGAGATCAGCGAAGATGTTCTCGTCTGCGGCGACAAGAAGAAGCACAAGGCGTCGGTGGCGCGGCTGATCGAGCGGATCGAAGGGCTGCGGGCGATCAACGCCGGCCCCCTGGAGATGGCGCGGATCGCCGAGCAGATCACGCCGCTATTGATCTCGATCAACGTTCGCTACAAGGCCCACGCCGGCCTCAAGCTGGTCGGCCTCGACGCCAAGGCCGCCGACCACTGGGAATGAACGTCGTCGTGCTCGCCGGGGGGACCGGTGGGGCAAAGCTCGCCGCCGGGGTCCAGGGCCGCCACGGCTGGGGCCTGACCGTGATCGCTAACACGGGTGATGACATCGAGACCCTTGGCGTCCACATCTCCCCCGATCCCGACCTCTGCACCTACTGGCTCAGTGGGGAGATCGACCCCGAGCGGGGCTGGGGGATAAAGGGGGACTCGTTCACCGTGTTCGAGCGAATGACGAAGCTCGGCGCGCCCGAATGGTTTGGCCTCAGCGACCGCGACCTCGCCGCCTGCCTCGAGCGTCGGCGGCGACTCGATGCGGGCGAGCGCCAGACGGAAGCCCAAGCCGCGATCGCCTCCGGGCTCGGGGTCGAGGCGAAGGTGCTCCCGATGGCTGATGAGCCCGTGCGGACTAGGGTGCACACGCCCGAGGGGTGGCGCGACTTCCAGGAGTACCTCGTGCGCGACCGCGCCGAGCCGGATATCGGCGAGATCAGCTTTGCCGGGATCGAGCGCGCGCGCCCCACGGTCGAGATCGAGCGGGCGCTCGGCGCGGCCGAGGCGATCGTCATCGGCCCCTCCAACCCAGTGATCTCGATCGGCCCGATCCTGGCCGTTCCGGGAATGCGCGAGCTACTCGGCGCGGCCCCAGCCCCCGTCGTTGCCGTCAGCCCGTTCGTCGCCGGCAAGGCGATCAAGGGACCGACCTGCAAGTTCATGCGAGCCATCGGTCAGAATCCCTCCGCGGCGGGAGTCGCGGCTATCTACGACGGGTTGATCGACGGCCTCGTCGTTGATGTCGCCGACCCCAACCCACCTCCCGGGGGTCTGCCGACGCTCGCGATCAACACGCTCATGGACGGGGCGAACGCCAGGACGCGGGTGGCGGTGGAGGTGGTCGAGTTCGCCCACGGGCTCGGCTGATGCGCGTCGCCGCGATCCTTCCGGTGAAGCGATTCGGCGCCGCCAAGAGCCGGCTTGCAACCGCGATCCCGGCGCCGGATCGCAGCGCGCTCGCCGCGGCGATGGTCACAGACGCCTTGGCTGTCCTCGCGCGCGCCGAGCTGGTCGAGATGACCGTCGTCGTCACCGGCGAGCCGGAGGCGATCTCGGTAGCGCGCAATCTCGGCGCGATCGTGGTCCCCGACCCAACCGACGAGTCTCACTCGGTGGCAGCCGGACTGGGCGTCGCGCGGGCGATGACCCTTGGCGCCGAAGCGGTGGCGATGCTTCCGGGCGACTGTCCGCTGTTGGATGCCGCGGAGCTGGATCGCGCGATCTTCTCGCTGCGACCCCCCGAGCTGGTGGTGGTGCCCGACCGCCACGGTGCGGGGACCAACGGCCTCATCCTCTCCCCGCCCGACGCGGTCGAGCCGAGCTTCGGAGACGGTAGCCACGCGCGCCACCACGCCCTCGCGCGGGAGGCCGGGGTGCGATCGAGGACGCTCGCGCTGGCGTCGCTGGCCCTCGACGCGGACACCCCCGATGACCTCGAGCTGATTCGCCGGCACCTGCTCGATCGACCGGAGCGAGGCAATCTCGCTCCGCAAACCCGACGCGCGCTGGAGCGCCTGCGGATAAAAGCGGCGTGAGCGAGTTGCGGACCATCGCGGTCGAAGGTCTCGGCGAGATCGAGGCGGGCGCGGACCTGGGAGCGTTGATCGCCGACGCCTGCTCGCCCTGCCCCGGAGACGTGCTCGTCGTATCCCAGAAAGTCGTATCCAAGGCGGAGGGCCGCCTCCGGCGGTTGGACGGGGTCGAGCCCTCAGCGCGGGCGCTCGAGCTGGCGACCGCCACCGAGCGAGATCCCGCCCTGGTGGAGCTGATCCTCGCCGAGAGCCGCCGTGTCGTCCGCGCCACCCCCGCGGCGCTGATCGTCGAGACCCGTGGCGGGCTGGTCTGCGCGAACGCCGGGATCGACAGCTCAAATCTGGCCGAGGAGGGCACGGTGGCCCTCCTCCCCGTCGATCCCGACCGCTCCGCGAACGCGCTACGCCAGCACTTGGGGGCTGCTGCCGGCGGCGCAGTAGGCGTGATCATCTGCGACAGCTTCGGACGCCCTTGGCGTCTGGGGCAGACGGAGGTGGCGATCGGCTGCGCGGGGATCGAGCCGCTCGACGACTGGCGCGGCCGCCATGACCGCAGCGGCCGCCCGCTCGGGGCAACCGCGATCGCCGCCGCCGACGAGATCGCCGCCGCGGCCGATCTGGTCCGCAACAAAGCTTCGGGGGTGCCCGTGGCGATCGTCCGTGGCCTCGAGAGAACGGTGGTGGAGGAGCCCGGCCCCGGCGCTCGCTCACTCCAGCGACCCCCGGAGCAGGATCTCTTTCGCTAGGGGTCGGGCCGAGGACTCCGACCCGGCCACCTCGGCGACGCTATTCGACCCCGCCGATGTCGTCTGGAGCGATTCCGGGATGCCTCGCCTCGCCTCGCAACACCTCAGTAGGTCTCGATTACCTCATACAGCGTGGTTCTCTGTGCCGGGGTCCTGCCGGCGCGCCGCGCCGCCTCGATCAGGTCGGAGGGCTCGAGCCTGCTTCCGTGCCGGGAGCCGGCCATCCGCGAGATGCTCTCCTCCATCAGCGTTCCGCCGAGATCGTTGACCCCCCAGCGGAGCGCCTCGGTCGCCGCGTCGAGTCCCATCTTCACCCAGCTCGCCTGAAGGTTGCGGATGCTCTTGCCGAGGGCGAGGCGGAAGACCGCGGTGTGCTTGAGGTTGTCTTCGGGCTCGATCTCGGCGATCCCGTGGGTGCGCCCGAGCAGGGTCTGGAAGGGGATGAAGCTGAGCGGGACGAACTCGGTGATCCCACCCGTCCGCTCCTGCAGTGCCCGGATCACCCGCATGTGCTCGGCCAGCTCCCACGGCTCCTCGATGTGGCCGAACATCACCGTCGAGGTCGAGCGCAGCCCGGCCCGGTGGGAGGCCTCGACGATCTCGACCCAGCGGGCCGCGGGGAGCTTGTTGGGGGAGATCCGCGCGCGAACCCCGTCGTGGAGCACCTCGGCCGCTGTTCCCGGAGTCGAGCCGAGGCCGCTCCCGATCAGGTGTTCGAAGACCTCCCCGGGCGACTTCCCCGAGCGCTTGCACATGTAGTGGATCTCCATCGGCGAGTAGGCGTGGAGGTGCAGCTCCGGCGCCTCCTCCTTGGCCCGCTCGAGCCAGCGGCCGTAGTGGCTCAGCGTGTAGTCGGGATGGATGCCGCCCTGCATGCAGATCTCGGTCGCCCCCACCCCCACGGCCTCACGGATGCGCTCGGCGAAGTCGTCGGGCTCGACCTCGTAGGCATCCGGGGAGCGACGACCCTGACCGAAGCCGCAGAAGGCGCAGCCCACCGTGCAAACGTTGGTGAAGTTGATGTTGCGGTTGACGACGAAGGTGGCGACGTCCCCGCAGAGCTCGGCCCGAAGCTCATCCGCCGCCAGGCGGATCTCCTCGACCGCTTCGGGGCGATCCTCGGCGAACAGCGCGGTCAGCTCCTCGGCGCTCAGCTCGACCCCGTCGCGGCCCCTGTCGATCGCGGCCGGGACCAGGTCGCGGTTGATCGCGGGACCTGCGCGGCGCCCGGAGGCACCCCTCGGGATAAAGCTCCAGTACTTCAGCTTGATCGCGTCGAGGACCCCCTGCTCGAGCCAATCGGGGTTCATGAACTGCGGGTAGACGCAGAGCCGCTCGGTCAGGGCGATCGATCTCGCCTGCAGCTCCTTGCGCACCTGGTGGGGACTGGGAAAGGCATGGTCGGGGGAGATGTGGTCGCCGTTGGCCGAGAGTCCGCCGAGGTCGGTGGCGCCCACATCGATCAGATCGACCCACCAGTCGGAGAGGTTCGGCGGAATCTGGATTCCCACATCGGGCATCAGCCGCTTGCACTCGGCGACCAGGCGTCGCATGTCGGAGAGCGTCACCGGCGAGGCCCACGCCGGCAACTCGGCGCCGGCGCTCGCCACCTCGGAGCCGGCGAAGGCGCCGTCGGCCCGCCAACGCTTGCGCGCCGCCTGGTTGGCGATCTCGGCCGGCTCGCGCCCGTAGTAGTCGGGGTGGGGAACGAAGTTCTGGAGGATCACTTCCTGGATGTGGCCGTGGCGCGAGTTGATCTCCGACAGCCGCTCGAGCGCCTGGATCCGCTCTGCCTCGCTCTCACCCAGCCCGACCAGGATCCCCGAGGTGAATGGAATCCGCAGCTCGCCCGCGGTCTCGATCGCCTCTATCCGGACCGCGGGATGCTTGGTCGGCGAGCCGGCGTGCACGGTCTCCATCAGCCGCTCGGAGATCGACTCCAGCATCAGCCCCTGGGAGGCGGTCACCTCACGCAGGCGGAGCTGATCGGCGCGCGAGAGCACACCGATGTTGGTGTGAGGGAGCAGGCCGCGCCCCAACGCCTGCTCGCAGGTCCAGGCGACGTAGGAGGTGAAGTCCGTGTGTCCCCAGCCGGCGAGGCGCTCCCTCACCACCGGGTTTACCTCGGGCATCTCCCCGGTGAGGACGAGGAGCTCCTTGACGTTGCGCTTGGCCGCCGCATCGAGCTGGGAGGTGACCTCTTCGGGCGAGTAGATATGGGCCCGGTGGGTGGCGAAGGCGCAGTACTTGCAGTAGCAGCGGCAGGTTCGCGAGAGCGAGAGCGTGTAGTTGCGCGAGAAGGTGACGCGGCGCATTGGTGAGGTCAGTGTAGGGGCCGATCGGCGGGCCGCCCCGGTGGAACGAGCGGCGCCCGGCCTCGTCGGCCGGGCGCGCTCTCAGAACTCGGTCGCCGGTCGACGCCGGCGTCGGATCGGCTAGGTGCCCGGAGCCAGTTCGGGTTCGTCCTCGGGCTCCCCAGCTTCGATCACGAAGCGGTAGAAGAGCACCGCCAGGACCGCGCCCACGAACGGACCAACCAGGTAGGGCCAAACGCCGCCGAACTCCTCGCCGATCAGGGCCGGACCGAACCAGCGGGCCGGGTTGATAGCGGCGCCGGTGAGCGGCCCGAAGACCATCACCACGAAGCTGAAGGTGAGGCCGATCGTCAGCGGCGCCCAATCGCGCCAGGCCCTCGGGTTGAGGGCGACCGCCACGTAGGCCAGCACGAGGAGGAAGGCGCCGATCAACTCAACCACCATGCCGGCGAAGTTACCGGCGAGCAGATCGCTGACCTGAGCAGCGCCGTAGTTGGACACCCGGCCCTCGTCCTCCAGCAGCAGCTTGACCAGGAGCGCGCCGAGCACGCCACCGGAGAGCTGAGCGAGGACGTAGACAACGCCGTCGATCGGGTCGATCCGCTTTAGCATCATCGCCGCGCCGGTGACCGCGGGGTTGAGGTGAGCACCGCTGACTCCGGCGAGAACCTGAACCAGCAGGAACAGCACCAAGCCCTGCACCAGACCGATCACGGCCCAGTCGGACCCGAACTGGGCCTGTCCCCCTCCAGCTACGTAGAGCGAAACGACGGTTCCGATGATGAACACCAGGAAAAACGTTCCAACCAGCTCGGCGATGTACGCGGCTAGTCCTCGATCCTGCACGTCTACAAACCTCCTGAGTTGCGCTTGTGGCCACGCGGTCGCGCGGCTCGCGGGCGGCAGTGTAGAGGAGTCGCTGGCGGCAGTGGCGGGGTCCGGCCCAGCCGCGCGGCCCTCCGCCCGCTAACGTCACCCCCAGATGAGACGGATCGCCGCGTCGCTGGCGGTCGCTCTCGCCGTCGCGGTTCCAACCGCATGCGGAGGGAGTGACGCTGAACCGGACGCGCCAGCGACTGGCGTGGCCACGCCGCGCGCGCTCGAGCTGATCCTGGACTTTCAACCGAACCCCGTCCACGTCGGCATCTATGCGGCGATCGCCGATGGCGCCTTCGAACGAGTCGGAATCGAGCCGCGGGTGCGGATCCCCGGGGACTCCTCAGACGCGCCCAAGCTGCTGCAAGCGGGCCGGGTGGACCTCGCCGTGCTCGACATCCACGACCTCGCTATAGCCCGCGAGCGTGGAGTCGACCTGGTCGGAGTCGGGGCGATCATCCAGCGCCCCCTGGCCGCGGTGATCGCCAACCGTGACCGGATACGCTCGCCCGCGGATCTCTTTGGCGCGACCGTGGGGGTCACGGGCCTCCCCTCCGATGATGCGGTGCTGGAGGCGGTGCTGGAGGCTGGCGGCGGCTCCGGCCCGCCGCCGGAGACGCCGACGATCGGGTTCAAGTCGGTCAGCGCGCTGGCGGCCGGCAGGGTGGATGCCGCTACCGCCTTCTGGAACGCCGAGGGCGTGGCGCTGGAGGGACTCGGGGTCGCAACCCGGGAGTTTCGGGTCGATGAGTTCGGCGCCCCCTCCTACCCGGAGCTGGTTCTGGTCGCCACCCGCGGAACCCTCGAGCGAGAACCGGAGCTGATCGATGGTGCAATCGCGGCGCTGAGCGAGGGGTATTCGACGGCGATCTCCGATCCCGATCGGGCGCTCGAGGCGATGCTCTCCAGCCTCCCAGAAGCCGACCCGGACGCCTTTGCGGCACAGATGGAGGCGCTGGTCGCCGCCGACGCCTTCTCCCCGCCGCTTCGCCTCGACCCCGAGGTCCTTGAGGAATGGGCCAGGTGGGACCGGCGCTTCGGCATCGTCGAGGAGGCACCGGTGATCGAGCGCGCCTTCGATCTCGACCGCTGAGCTGCCGGCGACCGGACGCCGCGCCCGGCAGCGTCGCCGACTCGACCGTCCCGATCAAGCCTCAGGTGGTGGCGAACAGGCTCATCGTCTGCTCGGGGACGGCCCGCGGGTAGAAGCGGCGATAGGTCTCGAGGTAGCGGCGCTCCTCGTCGCTGCGTGCTCCCCCGGGCTCGGGCTCGACGGCGGCGTGAAGCTCCTCCTCCGACTTCCCGTCCTGGCTCCGATCGAGTGCGCCCCGGGCGCCGCTGCCGTCCCCGAACTGGGCCTTCTTCCGCCACAGGATCGAATCCGGGATCCAGCCCTCGAACGCCTTCCGCAGCAACTTCTTCTCCTGCTCGCCGGGCGGGGTCATCTTCCACTCCGGCGGCAGCGAGAGGGCGAAGGCGACCATGTCGAGGTCGAGGAAGGGGACGCGCGCCTCCAGTCCATGAGCCATCGTCACCCGGTCGGCTCGCTGCAGGTTGAGGCTGTGGAGCTCGGAGATGGTGCGGACCAGCTCGGTGTGGAGCTCGCCGTGATCGTCGATCGCGCGAACGTACTCGTATCCGGCAAACAGCTCGTCGGCGCCCTCGCCGGTGAGGACCACCTTGACGTGTTGGGAGGTCATCTCCGCCAAGAGGTAATTGGGGAGGGCGCTGCGAACGAGCGAGGGGTCGTAGGACTCGATCGCCCGGATCACGTCGGGTAGCACCGCCTCAAGCTCGTGCGGCTCGTAGATCCGCTCGTGATGGCTGCTGCCGAGGAACTCGGCGACCTCGCGCGCGGCCAGCAGGTCAGGACTCTGTTCGGTGCCGACGGCAAACGTCTGCAGCGCCTCCCCCTCCTCGGCGAGGCGCCGGGCGGCGATCGCCGCGACCACGCTCGAGTCGAGCCCGCCGGAGAGAAAGACCCCGACGGGCACGTCGGCCATCATCTCACGCTCGACCGCGGCGACGAGTTGCCCGCGGACCGCCTCCACCATCGCCTCCGGCGGCGCGGCGCCGGCTCCATCTGGCGGATCCCAATCATGGGTGAGGTCGGGCGGGACGACGTGGTGGAACCGACTGAGCCCCTCCTCGGGGGTCCAGTAGTGGCCGGGGGGGAACAGCTCGACCTCGGAGTGCCAATCCTCGTCGAAGGCCTTCAGCTCGGAGGCGAACAGCGTCACTCCGTCCCGCCGCGCCCACAGCAGGGGCTTGATCCCAACCGGATC
>JBPCOO010000376.1:0-5857 GCA_051000155.1 Solirubrobacterales bacterium
GCCGGAGGCCTGGTCGACCTTGCCCTCGTTCTTGAGGTCGTCGTCACCAGTGGCGTTTCCGGTGGCTTCCTTGACCTTGCCCTTGGCGTCTTCTTTGTTGTCTGGCGTATCTGCCATTTCAGTCTCCTTGATCGGTAGCTTTGGCGCCGCTTGGAACGAGCGCGCCGTTGATTGCCGATGCCCACGGTCGGGCGAGGTCAAACGGCTCCGTGAGCGATGTCACGCTCTGGCACGCACGGGTTGGAGCCGCCGGATCGGACCGTCAGCGCGTCGACGCTGCTAAAGGACCGGTAGGAACCGCTCGATTTCCCAGGGGGAGACCTGGACCCGGTAGTCCTCCCACTCGGCCCGCTTGATCTCGATGAAGCGGTTGAAGGTGTGCTCGCCGAGCGTGCGCAGCATCAGCTCGGAGTTGGCGGCCAGCTCGATCGCCTCTCCGAGGCTCTCGGGTAGCTGCTCGATCCCGCGGGCCGAGCGATCCTCGGGGGCGAGGTGGTAGAGGTTCTGCTCCATCGGCTCCGGCAACTCGTAGCCGTGCTCGACCCCCTCCAGCCCGGCCTGCAGCACCCCCGCGAAGCAGAGATATGGATTGCAGGCGGGATCGGGACAGCGCAGCTCCGCCCGGGTCGCCCCCTCCTGGCCGGGGTGATACATCGGCACCCGGATCATCGCCGAGCGGTTGCGCCGCGACCAGGCCGGATAGACCGGAGCCTCATAGCCCGGCACCAGCCGCTTATAGGAGTTGACCCACTGCGCGAACAGGGGAGAGATCTCGCGGGCGTGACGAAGCTGGCCGGCGACGAACGCCTTCGCCGTCTGCGAGAGGTAGAACTGGTCGTCGGCGTCGTAGAAGGCGTTCTTGCCATCGCGCTCAAGCGACTGGTGGACGTGCATCCCCGAACCGTTCTCTCCCGACAGCGGCTTCGGCATGAAGGTCGCATGCCAACCGTACTTCATCGCGTACTCCTTGCCGGTGATCCGGTAGGTCATGCAGTCATCGGCCATCGCCAGCGCGTCCTTGTAGCGCATGTCGACCTCGTGCTGGGAGGGGCCGACCTCGTGATGGGAGTACTCGACGTGGATGCCCATCTGCTCGAGCGCGATCACGGTGTCGCGGCGGACGTCGACGCCGGCGTCGAGGGTGGTCAGATCGAAGTAGCCGCCCTGATCAAGCACCTCGGGTACGCCGGATGCGGGCCGGGCATCGCGGAAGTAGTAGAACTCGAGTTCCGGGCCGACGTTGAAGGCGTCGAAACCCATCTCGGCGGCGCGGGCGAGGGCGCGCCGCAGGATCCAGCGCGGATCGCCCTCGTAGGGGTCTCCGCCCGGGACCCGGATGTCGCAGAACATTCGCGCGGTCGGGCGATCGTCGGGACGCCAGGGGAGCACGGCGAAAGTGGTGGGGTCGGGCATCGCGATCATGTCCGACTCCTCGACCGGGTTGAAGCCGGTGATCGAGGAGCCGTCGAAGCCCATCCCGCCCTCGAAGGCGTCGGCCAGCTCGGAGGAGTTGATCGAGAAGCTCTTGAGCTGTCCGAGGACATCGGTGAACCAGAGCCGGACGAAGCGGACGCCGAGCTCGGAGACCAGATCGCGGACCTCATCTGCGGTCTTGGCCTCGATCGGGATCGCGTCCTCGCTCATCGCGAAGCACGATAGACGAGGAGGTTGCGGGCGGAGGCCTCGATCTGTATAACTCACTTACGTTAAGTAAGTAACCGGCTAAAAGTGAAGTAAAGGCCACTTAACCCTCGCTAAACCCGATCCCCCCGACCAGATGGAGCCAGGCCCATGACCGTCAAGACCGACTACTCCCGCTTCCACATCCACGACGAGCTGACCGCGCCGGAGGGCAGCGATCGCGTCCTCAAGGCGATCGAGTCCACCGGCGGATCGGTGCCCAAGTTCATCGGCGTCGTCGCCGAGGCCCCGCGGGCGCTGGCGGCGTTCGCGAAGATGCGCTCGGAGCTGCGCGCCGGGTCGATCCCCGAGCGCACCCAGGTGAAGATCGCCCTCAGCGTGGCGGAGGCCCGCGGCGACGGCTACGGAGTGGCCCAGGCGGCCCGGACCGCCCGTCGACTCGGCCTCGGCCTGGACGAGATCTCCCGCGCGCGGAGCTTCGACTCCCAGGACGAATCCGAGAAGCACCTGCTGACCCTGCTGAAGGAGACGCGGACGGCTGACGGCCACCCCCCGACCTACCTCGTTGAGGAAGCTCGCGAGGCCGGCTGGAGCGATGAGCAGCTACTCGAGGCGATCGCCCTGGTAGCGCTGAACGAGTTCCAGAGCCTGACGGCGAACATGGCCGGGCTGCCGGTCGATCAGGTCGACGGCGAGATCCCAACGGCCGCATAGGGCGCGAGCCCCGCGCCGCGAGGCCGCGCAACGGTCGTGGCCGGGCCGGCCCACGACTGCGGCCACAACGGGGGTCGGCCGAGAGGTTTAGGTAACGAACCCGCTGACTATCAGCGGGTTCGCTGCGTGTTGGGTTGGTCGAGCTGAAGCGAGCCGTCGAGTGCCGCCGCGGTGGGCGCGGCCCCGGCCGGCACTTCCGCCGGGACCTCCGCCCTGGCGCTCGCCGCCGCGGCGAGCATCGCCACCACGGCCATCACTACCGCCCACATCGCAAGCCGATCCGGACGCGAGTCGGTCGGGTCGCGCTGCGGTGGGCGGCGGCGCCTCGGTTGCGAGTCCGCGTAACGACGCGGATATTCATCAGCCATGGGGTGGGGTCTTTCCTGAAGCTTGGTGGCGGTCTCGCCGAGGGGCCCAGCTTAGGGGCCGCCTCCGACGTGGACGCGCAATCTAACAGAAGCTGTCTGGAAACGCTAATCAATCGCTAACACTCACTGGGCGGAGATCCGCCCGCGAAGGCGGTCTTTCCTTGCCGGAGCGGGCAGCGCCGCCCACCCCCACCGCTCACAGGCCGGGCCCAGCCGCCGATCGTAGAAAGGGCCCCCACCGAGGTGAGGACCCTTCCGACAGCGGGCCGTTAAGCCGGATTCTGTCTTGCGCGATCATCCATCTCTCGATTCCGGCTGGAATCGAGGGCCGACGTTCGCCGCCGGCCTGCGGCCTACCTGGACCTCACCGGGTCGGATCGACGGTCCTGCTTGGCCTTGCATCGGACGGGGTTTACCCAGCCGCCGCGTCACCGCGACGCTGGTGCGCTCTTACCGCACCTTTTCACCATTGCCTGTGCGCGACTCACGTGTGGCCGCGCCATCGGCTGTTCTGTTTCTGTGGCACTTTCCCGCGGGTTTCCCCGGGTGGCCGTTAGCCACCGCCCTACCCTTTGATGTCCGGACTTTCCTCGAGGGATCACCTCCCCCGCATATCGCGTGGCCCGCAGGGACATTGTGGCGACCGCGAGCTTCGGGGTCAAGGGCACGGCGCGAGTCGCCGCTCATATTCTCTTGGCGCCCGCGCCGAGGACAGCCCGGCCTACTTCACGAACGACTCCAAGGCGTTGCCGATCTCTGCGGGACTGAGCGGCCCGAACCGGATCGTCCAAGCATCGTCCAGCTCTTGGCGAAAGGAGAAGCGCGCCCCGGTCGTCTCGAGCACGGTCGAGTGCATCTCCGCCCGCTCGTAGCCACTGGCACCCTGGAAGGTGGCGTCGAGGCCGTAGCTGCCGTCTTCGATCGGCCATATGGTGATCCGGTCGGCCGCGGGTCCCCCGGGACTAGGAAAGCGAAACCACCTGACTCCTATCGGAACCCGATCCGCGGGGCTTGAGGACGCGGCGATGACCGGATACTATGACCATATGACCATTCAGGTGACCGCTACTGACGCAAAGGCGAAGCTCTTGTCGTTGCTCGACGATGCGAGGGGTGGTCAGGAGATCGAGATCACAAAGCACGGTCAACCTGTGGCACGACTGGTCCCTGCCGACAACTCGGAGACTTTGGAAGGGTGCTGCCGCGACATTGCCGCCTCAGCAGCCTCGGACGAGGAACTGTTCAGAACCGACTCCACCTGGAACGCCAGCTAGCGAGCTGCCGCGGTGTCACTCATCTTGCTCGACACGCACGCTCTCCACTGGTGGTCAACCGAGCCTGAGAAACTCAGCCCGGCCGCCACGGAGGCGATCAGAAGGGCCGAGCGCCTGGCCGTAGCGGCGATGAGTTGGTACGAGCTTGCATGGCTGGCTCGGCACGGTCGGATCACGCTGGCAACCCCGATCCGTACTTGGCTCGAACGACTCGCGGGGCGCGTGCGGACCATCGACGCCACCCCCGCGATCGCCGACTCGGCTGCGGCACTTCCGGATTCGTTTCCCGCCGACCCCGCCGACCGACTGATTTTTGCCACCGCCGTCGAGCACGGCGCGATGCTGATCACCAAGGATCGGGCCATTCGCGAGCATGCGCATCCGCGCCCGATCGCAATCTGGTGAGAGCCGTAGACCGCCGCGCCTTGACTCAAGGCCCGTTGCGGCGCAACTAGCTGCCGGGAGCTAGCACCTCAGCTCAGCTTCGAGCCGCAGTCGGTGCAGCCGTCCTCAGCCGTCATCGTCCCGGTGCAGACGGGGCACTCGATCGGGTGGCCGGCCGTGAGTGCAGCCCAGGCGACCGAGAGCACCTCTTCGATCCGCTCGGGGCGATCCTCGCCCGGATCGAAGCGCGATCCGCCATCGGCCAGCTCGTCGCGTCCGCCGAGCTCGCTCCCCTCGATCTCACTCAAGGCGGGCTTCGAGGTGAACAGGCCCCTCGTCCGCAGAGCGTTGCCGCGTTCACGACGGCTGCGGATCCGGCCGGTGCCCTCTCCCCTACGTCTGGTTGTCACGGCGCGTGCCATCACATGCTCCTGAAGACGCCAATGACCTTGCCGAGGAGGTCTACCTCGGTGGCGATGATCGGCTCGTAGTCGGAGTTCTCCGGCTGCAGGCGGACCTGATCTTTTTCGCGGAAGAAACGCTTGACGGTGGCCTCGTCCTCGATCATCGCCACCACCACCTCGCCGTTGTCGGCGCTGGCGGAGGGGTGGACGACCACGTAGTCGTTCTCCAAGATGCCGATGTCGCGCATCGAATCACCCTTGACCCTGAGCGCGTAGTCGCCGCTCTCGGCGCCGATCACGGCCGGGATCTCGAGTTCCTCCTCGATGTTCTCCTCGGCGAGGATCGGTTGGCCGGCGGCCACCTGTCCGACCAAGGGCACGCTCGGTCTGACCACGCGTTTGGCTCGTTCCACCAACAGCTCGATCGCCCTCGGCTTGGAAGGGTCCCGGCGCAGGGCCCCGGACTTCTCCAGCTTGGCGAGATGAGCATGGACGGTCGAGGGCGAGTGCAAGCCGAGGGCCGCGCCGATCTCGCGCACGGTCGGTGGATAGCCAGTCTTGTCGAGATGAGTCTTGATGAACTCATAGATCTCGCTCTGGCGCTTGGTCAGGTTGAGGTCCATCTCAGGATCGCCTCCGTCGGGTCTGGTTGGGGTCTACGAGGGAACACATGTTCGTAGAGTAGTAGAGGTACCGGACGGAAGTCAACCCCAGGCCCACAGCTTCGACCGATGAGGCTAGAATCCTCGATTCCCGCGGCTGTGGCGGAACTGGTAGACGCGCAAGGTTGAGGGCCTTGTGGGCTTTATAAGCCCGTGGAGGTTCGACTCCTCTCAGCCGCATCGGGACCCGTCCTCTCAGCCGCATCGGGAGCACCCCCGGGCGCCGGAGCAACAACGGCACAACGGGCCCCACCTGCGACCGCCGGGCGCCGAAGGGCCACGCCCCCCCTTCAGCGCAGCGTCGTCAGCCAGACGTCGGCGAGCGACTGGTCGGCGGAGGTCTCGGTGATCCCGCGCACCGACCGCTCGAGCCCCATCGCCGCCGAGCGATCTCGCGCCGTTCCCACGGT
>JBPCOO010000147.1:0-3300 GCA_051000155.1 Solirubrobacterales bacterium
GAGGAGGGCGACGAGAGAGTGGCCGTTTGTAGGGTGGTCAGAGCCGACGCCTACGGCAACGGCATGGGGGGGTGTGCCCGGGCCGCGCTCGGGGGCGGCGCGTCGTGGCTGGCGGTCGCGACCGCCAGCGAGGCGTTCGAGCTGCGCTCCCACTTCGAGCGCACTCCGATCCTCTGTATGGGGGCACTTACCGATCCCGAGTTGGACGTCGCCCTCGGGGCGGGGGCCGAGATCGGGGTCTGGCGGCCCGAGTTCCTCGAGCACGTCGCTTCGGTCGGGGCGGCGATGGGGCGCAGGCCCCGGGTCCACGTCAAATACGACACCGGGATGGGCCGGCTCGGCAGCTTCGACCGCGACCGGGTTCTCGAGATGGTCGAGGTTGCGGCGCGCGAGGAGCGCTTGGAGCTGGCCGGCCTCTGGACCCACTTCGCCACTGCCGACCAACGGGACTCGACCTACTTCGACGAACAGCTCGAGTCGTTCGAGTCGATGGTCGCCGAGGTCCACGACCGATACCCCGATGTCCTCGTGCACGCCGCCAACAGCGCCGCGACCCTGCGGGAGCCACGCTCCCACTTCGACATGGTCCGCTGCGGGATCGCGGTCTACGGGCTCGACCCCTTCGGCACCGACCCGGCCCACCACGGCCTGCAACCGGTGATGGGTCTTTCCAGCTACATCGCCGAGATCAAGCGGTTCGAGGCCGGTCGCTCGGCGGGCTACGGCCGGAGCTGGAGGGCCGAGCGGGACACCGACGTTGCCGTGGTCCCGATCGGCTACGGCGACGGCGTCAGAAGGGCGCTCGGCAATCGGGCGAAGGTGCTGATTGGCGGTGCGCGCTATCCGGTGGTGGGCACGGTTTCGATGGACAACCTCACGGTAAACCTCGGTCCCGGGTCGGATGCCGAGGTCGGCGACGAGGTGGTGCTGCTGGGCAGCAGGGGGGAGGGCAGGATCCTGGCGGAGGAGTGGGCGGAGCTACTGGAGACGATCAACTACGAGGTCACCTGCGGGATCGGCCCGCGCGTGCCGAGGCTCAACCGACGATGATTACCGCCGGCGAGGAGGCGATCGTCGCACGGCTGGAGGGAGCCGAGCCGGTTGGCGAGCTGCGTCGTCGATTGGGCGCGGCGGCGACCGAGACCTGGATCGTGGGAGGCACCATTCGCGACGCCGCGCTCGGCCGCGACCTCATCGACTTCGATCTCGCCACCGCCGCCGACCCGCGACGGCTCGCGCGCGGGCTGGCCTCGGAGCTGGGCGCCGACATCTTCGGGATCTCCTCGGACTTTGAGACCTGGCGCGTGCTGGCCGACGGATGGCAAGCGGATATCAGCCCGCTCCGCGGTCCCGAGATCGTCGCCGACCTCGGCGAGCGGGACCTCACCGTAAACGCGATCGCGATGTCGCTCGCGGGCGAAGGTGAGGTGAGCGCGTCGGGGAGCGCACCGGTGTCGTTGATCGACCCCCACGGGGGGCTCGCTGACCTGGACGCCGGGGTCATGCGGGCGGTCTCCGATCGCTCCTTCACCGCCGACCCGCTCCGGCTACTCCGGCTCGGCCGCTTCGCCTCTCAGTTCGGCTTGACCGTGGAGCCGGAGACAGAGGCACTCGCCCGCGCCGCCGCCCCCCGCGCTGCCGAGCCCGCCGGCGAGCGGCAGTTCACCGAGCTGCGGAGATTGATCTGTGGTCCCGATCCGCTCGCCGGGTTGGCGCTGTGCGAGCGGCTCGGCTTGACCGCGGTGGTGCTGCCGGAGCTCGATGCCCTGCACGGGATCGCCCAGTCGGGAAACCACCACCTCGACACCTACGATCACACGATCGAGGTCCTCCGACGCTGGCTGGTGATCGAGGCCAACCTGTCCGACCACGTCGGCGACGCCGCCCCGGCGGTTTCAGAAGCGATCTCCGAGCCGCTCGCCGACGAGCTCAGCCGTCGCGAGGGAATTCGGTTCTCCGCCGTCTGGCATGACGTCGGCAAGCCCGCCACCCGAACCGAGCGCGAGGGCTGGGTCAGCTTCAAAGGCCATGACCGGGTCGGGGCGGAGATGATCGAGACGCTCTGCCGCCGGCTGAAGACCTCGCGGCGGTTCGCCGCCTACCAGGCGTCGCTCTGTCGCCATCACCTGACGCTCGGCTTCATGGTCAAGGATCGCCCCTTGGCTCCCCGGCGGACCTGGGAGTACCTCGCGGCCTGCGGGCCCGAGGCGCTCGACGTCACCCTGCTGACGATCGCCGATCGGCTATCGGCCCAGGGTGGGGGGGTGCCGCCGGAGGCGATCGAGGGGCATCTCGAGTTGGCAGCGGAGATGGCCGCGGCGGCCGTCGAGGTCGAGCGGGGCGGGGCTCCGCCGCCGCTGCTGCGGGGCGGTGAGATCGTCGAGCTGTGCGGGATCGAGCCCGGTCCGACGCTCGGGTTAGCGGTGGCGGAGCTGGCTGCGGCACAGTACGCGGGCGAGGTGGGGGGCCGCGAGGGCGCGGTGGCGCACCTACGGGAGTGGGCGGCGGGCCGGGGAGCGGTCCCTGGGCGCGGCGCGGCGGGTGGCGCGGATTCACCGATGCAATAGGGTCCCGCTCCGTGTCCGAGAACGACTGCATCTTCTGCGCGATCGCCGCGGGCGACGGCCCGGCCGAGATCCTCGACTCCGACGAGCACACGGTCTCGTTCATGGACATCAACCCCGCCACCCGCGGTCACGCCCTGGTCATCCCCAAACGCCACTCCGCCGACCTGCTGGAGATCGATCAGTCCGACCTCGAGCACTGCTCCGTCGCCGCCAAGCGGCTCGCGGATCGAATCAAGGAGACACTCGAGCCGGACGGGATCAACCTGCTCAACTGCTGCGGGTCCGCGGCGTGGCAGACGGTCTTCCACTTCCACATGCACGTCGTGCCTCGGTGGGAGGGCGATCCGCTCGAGCTCCCCTGGACCCCGAGCGAAGGCAATATGGATGAGATCAAGCAGACGGCGAAGCGGATCCGGGGCGAGTGATGGCTGAGGGCCAGGACGGGGGAGATGCGACCGATCCCGTCCGGCTGGAGCGCGACGGCGATGTCGCCGTGGTCGTCCTCGCCGACCCGCCGTTGAGCCTCTTTCGCAACCGCACCTTCGAGCGCCTGCGCGAGGCGACCGCCGAGGTCGCCGACTCTGACGCCCGCGCCTGCGTCTTCAGGGCCGAAGGGGACGTGTTCACCGCGGGGGTGGACGTCAACGAGTTCGCCAAGGTGGAGGACTCACGCGAGGGCACCGAGCTTGCCGAGCAGGGCATCCGCGAGCTCAGCACCTTCGAGACGCTTGAG
>JBPCOO010000195.1:0-2593 GCA_051000155.1 Solirubrobacterales bacterium
CTGATCCGGGCCGAGCGCCCCGACGCCTTCCTCCATCACTTCGTCCACATCCCCTGGCCACACTCGGACGCCTGGCGGGTGATCCCGCGGCGTTGGCGCGAGCAGATCTACCGCGGGCTGCTCGCCAACGACGTGATCGGCTTCCATCTGCAGGCCTACGTCAACAACTTCGTCGACTCGTGCAGGGACCTGATGGACCTCGAGGTCGACTGGCCCAATCGGACCGTCCATCACGAAGGAGGCCAGACCCGCGTCCGCGCCTACCCGCTCGGGGTCGACTCCGACCGCCTCCGGGACGTGGCCTCCTCCTCGGCGATCGCCAACTACGAGCGCGAGCTGCTGCAGCGTCGGCGGGAGCATCTGATCCTGCGGGTCGATCGCGCCGACCTCTCCAAGAACATCCTCCGCGGCTTCACCGCCTTCGACCAGTTCCTCGAGGATCACCCCGAGTTTCACGAGAAGGTCACCTTCATCGCCCACCTGCAGCCCTCTCGCCAGGACGTGCCCGAATACCAGGAGTACCTCGAGCGGATCGAGGCATTGGTCGCGGTCGTCAACCACCGGCACGGAACCACCGATTGGATGCCGATCGACCTGCGGGTCTACGACAACTTCTACGAGGCGGTCGCCCGCTACAAGCACTACGACCTGCTGATGGTCAACGCGCTCTTCGACGGCATGAACCTGGTTGCCAAGGAGGCTCCGGCGGTCAACACCCGCGACGGGGTGCTGATGCTGAGCGAGAACACCGGCGCCCACGCTGAGCTTGGCGAGCACGCGCTCTCGGTCAACCCGTTCGACATAGACGAGCAGGCGGGGGCGATCCACCGCGCGCTGACGATGTCGGAGTCAGAGCGCGCTGAGCGCGCCGATGGGCTGCGGGCGGTGATCGAGCGCACCGACCCGGGCACCTGGATCGACCAGCAGCTCGACGACATCGAACGGGCGCGGGGCTCGCGGGTCCCGGCGGATTAGAGGGGGACGCACCGTTCGTCCGGTCGATCAGTCGTGATCGTCTCGGGCTCGACAGTCGACTCCAGGATCGTGCTGAAGCGGCGCGGGGCCGTCACGGGCCGAACTCGGCAGCGCGAGGAGCGCTGCCCGGGCCGGCGGTCGGCGCCGGGGGGCTCGCCGGGGCGGGGGCCGGAGCCACGGCGACTGGCGCGGGCGCTGGAGGGGGAGCGGGTGTGGGGTCCGGAGGGGATGGCGGGGCGGGTAGGGAGGGCTCGGGCGAGCGGTCGCCGCCAGCGAAGACGGATCGGTGCCCGCCGCCGCCGCGATTCCGTCTCGACATCGGCTTCGACCGGCCCGAGGAGCCCCGCTTGGCGCGGGTGAGCGAACGTTCGCCTGGCTCCCGGCTGCCCCGTTCCGCCGGCTTCTCACGCACTACCACTCGACTCCCGTCGGCGGACCGGTTGATCGAGCTTGGCACTGCGGTCTCCTCGATCGGGGCCAATCCCAGCTCCGGCGGCAACGGTGGCGGCTCGGGGGTTCGCAGCAGTAGGCTGAAGACGACGATCAATCCGACCACGCTCGCGGCGCCTCCGGCCAGCCGCAGAGCCGCGGATCCTCTCGGTCTCAACTCATCCATCGCCCTCCCAACCCCGCGCGGCCCGGCGGCGCCCCGCTATAGTGGCCCGCCGCTTGGCACCTACCGACTACGAACTGATCCTGCTGCTCGACCCCGAGGTCGACCAAGAGGGGCGCGACGAGCTCGCGTCCGGCGCCAAGTCGCGCCTGGAAGCCGGTGGCGAGCTGACCCACGAGTCGAGCTGGGGCATGCGCAAGATGGCGTATGAGATCGAGAAGAAGGGAGAGGCGGACTACCGCTACTTCCGCTTCCAGGGGGAGAAACCCCTGCTCGACGACCTCGACCACAACCTCAAGATCACCGACGGCATCCTCCGCTTCCGCATCTTCAAGGTGGACCCGGAGTCCCCGACCGACGCGCCGCCGGATACCGAGCAGATCATGCGGCGTCGCGACGACGACGACCGTGGGCGTGGACGCGGTGGACCCCGGCGCGGACCCCGCTCCGACGGCGACGGCGAGTCCGAGCAGTCGGCATCGGTCGGCGCTGAGTAGCACCTACCTCTAACAGCACCCCACGACTCCTACCTCCGCCGAGTCCCGGATGGAGTAGAGCCGGCGGCTCGCGCGGGGAGATCCGCGGGCTCGCTACTGAACCCGCAAGTAGCGGGAAAAGGGCCCGATTCCCGAGGTGGGGGGGAGAGAATGCGCCTCCCCGCTACTTACACTGATGACGGCCCCGGCGCGGCAACGCCCTCGGTCCATTCCGGGCGGGGACGGACCGGCCGGGTCGCCGTCTTCGGATCAGACAGACCAGATCAATTGAAAGGAACCCCATGGCCAACATCAACCGCGTCACCATCACTGGCAACCTCACCCGGGATCCGGAGCTGAAGAGCACCGGCGGTGGACTCTCGATTTGCAAGCTTGGAGTGGCGGTCAACCACCGGCGCAAGGACAACCAGACGGATCAGTGGATCGAGGAGCCGAACTACTTCGACGTCACCGTTTTCGGCAGCCAGGGTGAGAACTGCGCCAACTACCTGACCAAGGGCCGGCCGGT
>JBPCOO010000214.1:0-5072 GCA_051000155.1 Solirubrobacterales bacterium
CCTGGGCCCGGGTCAGTCTGGGCGCCGCCACCCTGGCCGTTCTCCCGGGCGCCCGCACCCGCATCGAGCGGGCCGACTGGCGTCGCATCGTCGCCATCTCGGTGTTGTGGGTCGGAATCCCCTTCACCCTCTTCCCCCTCGCCGAAGAGCACATCAACTCGGCCGTCACCGGGCTGCTCAACGGCGCCACTCCCCTGTTCGCAAGCCTGTTCGGAGCCTTGCTGTTCGAACGCGTACCCAGGGGTCCGCAGCGCGTGGGCCTGGCCGTGGGCTTCGTCGGGATCACCCTCGTCAGTCTGGGTTCGGCCGGCGAGGGTGGTACCGCCACCGTCGGCGTGGCCATGGTTCTGGCCGCCACCGTGTGCTACGGAATCGCCACCAACCTGACCACCTCGCTGCAGCAGAAGTACGGGTCGGTGGCGCTGATGTCGAAGATGCTGGCCCTGGCCACGGTCTGGACAGCTCCCTTCGGGATCTGGGGCCTGGCCCGTAGCGCCTTTGGGTGGGCCCCGTTGGTCGCCACATCGGTGCTCGGTGTGGTCGGTACCGGCGTCGCCTTTGCCTTGATGGGCACGCTCGTCGGTCGTGTCGGTGCACCCCGGGCCACCTTCATCACCTACCTGATCCCGGTGGTGGCGTTGGCCCTCGGGGCGGCTTTCCGTGGCGACACCGTCTCGGCGTGGGCCCTGGTAGGCGTCGCACTAGTCATCGCCGGAGCAGTGCTCGCATCCCGCCGCGAGCACTGACCTCCACCGGTCACTAGCGGGTCGAACGAGCCGGGTTGCGACGGCGCCGGCCGGCGACCTCGGGCTCGTCATCGAGTTCGGCCATCGGCAGGGCGAGGTCAGACGCATCACAGGCCCGGCAGGGGGCCAGGCCCCTTTCCTGGGCCGCCTCCACCGACACGGTGGCCAGCCCCCCGCGCCCCTCGAGCAGCTTGCACGTGGGTCGGTGGTAGGTGGTCGGTCCGGCCACGACGAATCCGTCTTCAACGGCTGCGCTGGTCGAATACGCCTGTATACCGCGGCTGGACCCCCCGGAGGCAGCGGTCAGCGACATCCGCTCCACCGCTTCTGTCAACTCGGCCAAGCCGTTCAACAGCGCAGCCCGATCCTGCCTCTGGGCGTTCACCACGAGAACGGCGGCGGCCAGGATCACGAGGGCCAAGCCGGCCAGCCCCCCCGATATCAGGTACGGAAATTGCGCCGGCCCGCGGTCGTAGGTGGCGGCCCCGTTCCAGCCCAGGAAGATGAGAAGAAAGCCGGCTATCGCCAATCCGATCCCGGCTTGGCCGCCCAACTCTTTCCAACGAACATTCTTCACGATGGCCTCCTGGCCCTGGATCGTCCGGTCATTCCTCGGCTCCACCGTCGAGATAGGTCTCGCGCAGGTTGGCGTTCTTGATCTCGTCGCCGACGCCTTGGTAGACGAGCGTTCCCTTCTCCATGATCAACGCTCGGTCGGCGTAGGGCAACACACCGATGTTCTGTTCGACGATGACGACGGTGACGCCGTCATCGTTGATCTTGGCCACGACCTGGAACACCGTCTTGGCCAGCGCCGGCGACAGTCCGAGTGAGGCCTCGTCGATCAGCAAGAGCCGCGGCTTCGACATTACGGCGCGCCCGATGGCCAGCATCTGCTGTTCGCCGCCCGACAGGGTGCCCGCCGCCTGATCGGCCCTCTCGGCCAGCCGGGGGAAGTAGTTGAACACGAGTTCTCGCTGGGTCTCGATCTCCTTCGGGCTCTTGCGCTTCACCCACGCTCCAAGGCGCAGGTTGTTCGACACCGAGAGCCCGGGGAACACCCGCCGCCCCTCGGGCGACAACGAGATACCCATGGCCACCAGTTCGGCCGGCGCCTTTCCGGCGATCTCGTTTCCTTCGAAGCGGATCGATCCACTGTCGGGCTTGAGCAGCCCGGCGATGGTGGTGACCGTGGTCGTCTTGCCGGCGCCGTTGAGGCCGAAGAGCACTGCCGTCTCGCCCTCCTCAACCACGAAGCTGATGCCCATGAGCACGGGGAAGCCGTAACCCACCCGGAGCTCCTCGATCTCCAGGACAGCCATCAGGCGACGTCGATCTCGTCGGGGTCCTCACCCAGGTAGGCGCGAACCACCTCCGGGTGATTGCGCACGGCTTCAGGCTTTCCTTCGGCCAGCAGTTCGCCGAAGTTCAGGCAGTAGACGTAGTCGCAGACCCTCACCACCAGGGGCACGTGGTGTTCGATCATCACGATCGACAGGCCGAACTCGCGCCTCAACTCGAGAAGGGTTTCGCCCAGGGCGTGGGCCTCCTCCGGACCCATGCCCGACGACGGCTCGTCCAGCAGGAGCACGTCGGGATCGGTGGCCAGCACCGTGGCCACCTCGACCCGCTTCAACACCCCGTACGGAAGGCCCGACACGCGAGTATCGGCCAGGTCGCCGAGGCCGAGAATGTCGAGCAGCAGGTCGGCCCGGCGGGCCAGTTCGCGCTCGCTCGAATAGGTCCGGGGCACTCCCACCATGCCGGCGATGGTGGCGTAGTCGGCTTGGAGGTGCTGGGCCGTCTTGAGGTTCTCGCGCACCGTCGACCCCTTGACCAGGCCGACATTCTGGAAAGTACGTCCCATGCCCAGTGCCGTCCGCTCGTGCACGGGCAGGGCGGTTATGTCGACACCCTTGAACCACACCGACCCGTCGTTGGGCGTGTAGAAACCGGTGATCATGTTGAACGTCGTCGTCTTGCCGGCGCCGTTCGGGCCGATGACGCCCACGATCTCCCACTCGCCCACCGAGATGCTCACGTCTCGGGCCGCCTGCACACCGCCGAAGCGGATCGAACAGCCCCTCGTCTCAAGCACGGACATCGGAGATCTGCACCTCCTTCTCTCCGCGATCGTGGATGTCGAACCGGCGGCCGCCCAACCACTGCAGGACCGGGCGGATCTGCTGGCCGATTCCGCCCGGGTAGCCCGTGAGGGTGATCAGCAGGAGTAGGGGCCCGATCACCAAAGGTGCGATCTGCGGCGTCAGCGTCGGCGCAAATGGGATCTTCTGCAACGCCACCTCGATCCAGTGGAACTTCTCGATGAGGAAACCGAGAAGGGCGAAGAAGGCCGACCCGATGATCACCCCGGTGCGGCTGCGCAGCCCACCGACGACCGTCATGATCACGAACACGAGGGCCAAGCGGAAGTTGTAGATGTCGGCCACCACGAATGTGTCGTTGTGCGCCAGTAGGGCCCCGCCGAGGCCGGCGAACGCGCCGGCCACCACGAAGGCGAGGAGGGTGAACACCTTCACGTTGACGCCGAAGGTCGAGGCCACCCGGGGGTTCTCCCGGAGGGCCAGTAGGGCCCGACCGCCCTTGGTGCGCATCATCCGGAAGTCGATCCAGATCACCGCCCCGAGGAAAGCCAGACACAGGTAGTAGTAGCGCAGGTCGGTGGCGAAGAGCGTCGGTTTCGCCGCCGCTTGTCCCGCACCTCCCCCGGTCACCGACTGGATCTGAAAGATGCTCTGCTCGGCCACCAACCCGTAGGACAGCGTGATCAGGGCGAAGTACAGGCCCTTGATGCGAAGTGCCACCCCGCCCAGGAGTAGGGCCTGTAGCGCACCCACCACCATGGCCACGCCGACGCCGACAAAGAAGCTCTGCTTCTGCACCGAGACCATGTAGGCCGAGGTGAAGGCCCCGATGCCCACGAAGGCCTGATGACCCAATGAGATCTGACCGATGTAGCCGAGGAGCACGTTGAGACTCAGCCCGATGATGGCGAACACCACCGCCTGGGTGAAGATGTTGACCTCGAAGCCCTCGCGGGTGGAGGGCAATACCAACACCACGATGCCCACGAATACGTAGAGGGAGGTCCGGCCGACCCATCCACGGTTGGAGGGCCGGAAATCGTGGTCCTTGGCCGCCGCGGCCTTGGCCTTGTCGAGTATTTCCGTGTCTGCCGCGCTGGCCGGTGGCGGCGGCGCAGGCCCTTCTTCCTTGTTCCCCGATCGTAGGTCGCGGCCGCGCTTCAACCGGGTCACCACCTCAGGCCTTGCCCAGAAGACCGTTGGGGCGCACCGAGAGCACCCCGACCAGCAGGACGAAGGCGATCACCACGCCGGCTTGGCCGGGGATGAAGTCGAAGAACTCCGACGACGTGGCCAGCGATTGGGATACTCCGACGATGGCGCCTCCGAGAAAAGCACCGGGCAGGCTGGTGAAACCACCTAGCACGGCCGCCGTGAACGCCGGTATCAACAGGCCCGCGGTGACAATTCCGGGGCCGAAGGTGTTGCCGGCCGATGGCACGCCGATCACCCCCGCCAGACCCCCGAGCAGGGCCGCCAGCGCCCACGTGAAGCTGGACAGCCGCTTGACACTGATTCCCACCAGCTCGGTCGCCGTTGGTTCTTGACTGGCTCCGAGAATGGCCAGCCCCAGGTTCGTCCGGTTGAAGAAGTAGGCGAGGACGCCGGCCAGGATGATGAGAACTGCGATCAGCAAAAGCCTCTGGTCTGAGATCTGGACACCGAGCAGGGACAACCGATCGTTTCGGGGCAGGGCGGGGTCGATGTTGCGGAGCTTGGCCTCGCCGAACCAGATCTGCACGCCGACGGCCAGCAGGGAAACCCCGGCTGTCGCCACCAGCAGAGTCACCCTGGGGGCGTCGAACAGCGGTCGGACCACCAGCCGTTCGACCAGGAGTCCCATGAGCACGGCCACCACCAGTGCCCCGATGAGGGCGAGAACGTAGGGCACGCCGGCGGTGTGGAAAAGGTAGAGGGCGTAGAGAGCCACGGTCCCGAACTCGCCCTGGGCGAAGTTGAACACGCCGCTCGACTTGTAGATGAGAACTAGACCGAGCCCCAGCAGCCCGTAGGCGGCGCCGGTGATGATGCCGATGACGAGGGCCTGCTTCTGGCATATGAGGACGAAGAGCAGGGTGGTTAGGACGAAGACGCCGACCCCGATCCCCAGCCGCCGCAGAAGTTGTTCGTCCATCCGGATTTAGAACCCGGTTACGTTCTTGGCTTCGGTCACGTACTTGCTCGGCTTCGAGGCACAGTCTGCCTTGAGCAGGTGCATGGC
>JBPCOO010000218.1:0-3650 GCA_051000155.1 Solirubrobacterales bacterium
CCCATCTTCTCCATGATCTTCGCCGCGACGGCGTCCGGCATGGCGCCGACGATCTTCTCGATCAGCTCTTTCGCGGGTGCGCCGTGCGCCTCCATCCCGACCGCGTCGATCACCGCGTCGGGACCACGGCCATCGGTCATCTCGCGGATCACTTCGCCGAGGTCGCCGTCGTGGGAGGTGTAGTCGAGGGTCTCGACCCCGTGCCGCCTGGACTGCTCGAGGCGGTCCGCCACCAGGTCGACCCCGATCACCCGGTGGCCCTTGTGCTGGGCGATCCGGGTGGCCATCTCCCCGATCGGCCCGAGGCCGAGCACGCAGACGATGCCGCCGTCGGGGATGGCGGCGTATTCGACCGACTGCCAGGCGGTGGGAAGGACGTCGGAGAGGTAGAGGAAGCGGTCGTCGGAGGGCCCGTCGGGGACCTTGATCGTCGTGTTCTGGGCCTGGGGCACCCGCAGGTACTCGGCCTGGCCCCCGGCCACCGCCCCGTACATATTGGAGTAACCGAACAGCGCCGCCCCCATCCCCTGCTCGGTCACCTGGGTGGTCTCGCACTGGGTGTAGAGGTCCTGGTTGCACATGTAGCAGTGGCCGCAGGAGATCTGGAAGGGCATCACCACGCGGTCGCCGACCGAGAGGTCACCGGCCTCGGCGCCGACCTCACGGATCACGCCCATCGGCTCGTGGCCGATGATGTCGCCCTCGTTCATGAATGGCCCGAGGACCTCGTAGAGGTGGAGGTCGGAGCCGCAGATGCCGGTTGAGGTGATCTCGACGATCACGTCTTTGGGATGCTCGATCGTTGGATCGGGGACCTCGTCCACCCGAACGTCCCGCTGCCCGTGCCATCTAACTGCCTTCATCTGCCGCCTTGCCTTTCGCTCCCCGTTCGCTTGATCTGCTCACCCTCCCCTACCCGGGGTCGCCCGCGAGGCAAACATGGCCCGCGCCGCGGGTCCGGCGCTCTTCAGCGAACGAGCACGATCGTCAGCCGCTCCCGCGGCGCCTCCCGTAGCGCCGCGCGCATCGGCTCGGCCTCGGCGAAGCGTCCCTGCAGGCGGCGGCCCTCGGCCCAGAGGTGGACCTCGTCGGTGTCGAAGGGCCACGGATCGACCGTGACCGCATGGGGGTCCTCGGCGCCGCGCTCCCCTCCCCCGCTGCCGTGGTAGCCCATAGCCAACACCACCGGCGGCTCCCCGGCGGGAGTGTCGGTGAGGCGCTGGGGCAGGCGCGGCAGACAGACCCCGAGCGACATCGCATCCCAGAGCGCCAACAGCCGCCGGCCACGCTCGATCGGATCGGGCTCGAGGTAGGTCGCAAGGTGCGGGTCGGAGCTGAGCTGATCGCGGAGCCCGGCCCGCAGCTCCTCCTGCGTCTCGAGGTAGTCGGCTACGAGCTCCCGCTCGGCCTCGCCGGAGGCGTGCTTGCGTGCCATCAGGGTGGTCCCGTGGAGGGAGACGAGGATCGCCGCGTAGGGATCCTCGTCGACCACCAGCGAGGGGCCGCGGCGCCAGCAGCGGACGTGCTCTTCCAGCGGCATCGTCATGAAGCTCCGGGGCAATCCCGCCTCGGGGTCCAGCTCGGGCTCGGCGTCGTAGGCGTCCATGCCGATGTCGTGGCGCGCGGCGGCAAGCGCCAGCTCGGCGGCGGGCTCAGCTCGGGGAACCCGCTCGTTGCCCCAGGCGGCGGCGATCTGGCCGGAGATCCGCGCGTGCTCGGACTGGGGTATGCAAAGGACCGAGTCCTCGTGCTCGCGCAGAACCACCGGCGGCCTACCTGCGGGTCGGGATCGACGCCATCGTGGAACCACTATAAGCTGGCGGTCATGGAGCGTGGAAGCGAGGTCCAAACGTCGGAAGGGAAAGCCAAGGCCGGAGTGGGCGCGCGAGTCGGGGCCGCCTTCGGTGCCCTCCTGCTCGCGTTCCTGGCGGCGGTGGCGGTGATCGCGATGGCGGACATCGGATCGCTGACGCCGTGCGAGGACATCGGCAGCGACGCCTCGCTCTTGAGCGCCGACGGCGAGTGCTTCGACGGCAGCTCGACCCGCCAGACCCTGACCCTGATCGTCGGCTGGCCGGGGGCGGCGCTGGCCGTCGCCTCGGTGCTGTTGGCCATCGCGTTCGTAGTCAGGGGCCGCGGCGGACGGCTGGCGATCGGAGCGATCCTGGCCGGGGCCTTGCTGTTCGGACTCTCAATTCTGGTCGGCTCGATCTAGCCGCCCGCCCGACGCGAGGCGACCGCGATTCGCGAGGCCGCGTGCGAGCCGACTAAGCCGCGAACCGCGCCGCCGAGCGCGCCTTGCGCTTGGCGGCCTCGGCTTCCCGATCCTTCGGCGGAGCGCTCGTGACGAGGCCCTCGAGCAGCTTGCGGGTAGCCTCGGCCACCGTCTCGACCGCTCGATCGAAAGCTTCGACGTTCGCCAGCGAGGGCCTGGTCGAGCCGCTGATCTTGCGCACGTACTGGAGCGCAGCGGCCTCGACCTCCTCAGGGGTCGCGGGAGGCTCAAAGTTGTGGAGGGTTCTGATGTTTCTGCACATGGCCCAAGCCTACGCCGCGCGAGTCTGGCCGTCCAGCTCTCGACCGAGGCGCGGGCTCAGATGGTGGAGCGCACGGGTAGCGGGTGGAGGTAGCGGGCCGGGACCTCGGCGGTCAACCAGACGCCGTTTGTGGAGAGGTAGAAGCGGAAGCCGTCCGCCGCCATGCGAGCCGCGGCGACCTCTAGGATCCTCGGGCGCCCGTGGCGAGCGCCGACCCGAGTCGCGGTAGAGCGGTCGGGCGAGAGGTGGACGTGATGGCGGCCGGCGCGATCGAGGCCGGAGGCGAGGATCGAGGGGACGCGGGCTTCCACGGTGCCGCCCTCCGCTCGAGCGCCTGCAGCAGCTCGTCCACTCCGACCTCTACGCCTTGCTCAGGGGCGAGGGAAACCGTGGCGCGATCCGGGTGCCATCGAGCCAGGCGGTCAGCCGCGCGGCCTCGGCCTCCAGCGCCTCCTCCCCCTCGGCGCCGACGTCTTCCAGTAGCTGTATCTCGACCTCGGCGTCCTCGCTTTCCTTTGGCTGACGCCAGCCACCGACTATGCGGCCCTCCCACCAGGCGGTGGCGCCGATGTTGCCGTTGCGGTCGGTGAGCCGGTCGGCGTGGGCTCCCAAGTACCAGTCGCGCTCGTACCAGCCCATCGGGGTCGGATCGAGCGCGGGCAGGAGCGCCACCCAGGGCTCGACCGGCTCGGAGGGGTCGAGGTCGTCGGCCATCAGATAGCCGGTGGCGCCATCGATCTCGACCTCGGCCACCTCGAGCGATGCGAGCGCCTCGCGGACGGCGGTCAGCGTTCCCCCCAGCCACCACTTGAGGTCGGCCTCGGTCCCCGGCCCGAAGGCGCGCAGCCAGGACTCGATCAGAACCGCGAGGCCCTCCTCGGTGGAGGGGGGTTCGATCTCCGAGCCGAGCCAGGCCGCCGTCGCCGCCCAGCGCGGTCGCGAGGCCGTCCAGGCGCCGTCGTTGGAGGCGCGAAGAATGCGACCGTCGGCGGCCAGCACGGTCAGAACCTGCGGGCCGATCGGCACCTCACCGCCCCAGGATTTGCCCTCGCCGTAGGTGATCGAGCCCTCGAGGATGGGTAGCTCCTCCCGCAACTCCGAGGAGGTCGCCTC
>JBPCOO010000355.1:0-4091 GCA_051000155.1 Solirubrobacterales bacterium
TGGTCAGCGGTCCGACCGCGACGATGGTGAGCGGCCGAGCCTCGTGGCGCATGGCGAGCTCGACGAGGAGTTCCACGGCGTGCCGCTGGTCGAGCGACACCGTGGGTGCGTCCCAGTCGACCCCGTCCAGGCCCGAATCGCCGTGGATCGCGCCGGCCACGATTCGGTTCCGCCGCATCGGAGACTCGCAGCCGGCGGCGATCGGCACGGTCTCGATCCCGGCGACCGTGCACACCCGCCGCGCGTTGAGCGTGACCTTCTCGAGGGTCTGGTTGCCGGCGACCGTCGTGATTGCCTCGAGGTCGATGGCGGGCGAGGCCGCGGCGAGCAGGATCGCCATCGCGTCGTCGTGGCCGGGGTCGCAGTCGAGCACCACCCGCCGCCGGACGGGGATCACTCCTTGACGTACGGCTTGCCGTCAGCGGCGGGCGCGCGGGCCCGGCCGACCAGGCCGGCGACGACGATGATCGTCACCACGTACGGGACCATGAGCAGGAACTCCGACGGGATCGCGATCGACAGGATCGATAGGCGCGACTGGATGGCATCGGCGAAGCCGAAGACGAGGGCCGCCAGGAAGCCGCCGATCGGGTTCCAGCCGCCGAAGATCATGGCCGCCAGGCCGATGTAGCCGCGGCCCGCGGTCATCTCGCGCTCGAATCCGCCGGTCGAACCGATGGTGAAGAACGCACCGCCCAGCCCGGCCACCATCCCGCCCATGATGACGTTGCTGTATCGCACCCAGTAGACGTTCACGCCCACCGTGTCGGCCGCCTTGGGGTGCTCGCCCACGGCTCGTACCCGGAGGCCCCAGCGGGTGTAGAAGAGCCCGAGGTGGATGACGATGATCAGCCCGAACAGCAGGTACACGAAGATGTTGTGCCGGAACAGCACCGGCCCGAGCACGGGGATATCGGACAGGAACGGGATGGCGATCGGCCCGAGACGTTCGGGCGTGTTGAGCTCGTCCTGGTACGGCTGGAGCAGGCGGACGCTCAGGAACGCAGTGAGGCCGGCAACCAGGATGTTGATGAAGAAGCCGGCGATGATCTGGTCGACCCGGTAGCGGATGGCCAGGACGGCCAGCAGGCCCGCCAGCAGGCCACCGACGAGGATCGCCGCCAGCATGCCCAGCCAAGGGTTGTCGAAGGCCGACGCGACGACCGCGGAGACGAACGCGCCGGACAGGAGCATCCCCTCGATGGCGATGTTGACCACGCCCGCCCGCTCGCACAGCACCCCGGAAAGCGCTCCGAATGCGATCGGCACCGAGCGCTGTACCGTCGTCTCGAGCAGGCCGGTCAGGTTCATCGACTGGCCCGCGGCGACCCAGGTCAGGAACGCGAAGACGAATGCGAACGCCACGAGGCCGAGCACGACCGCCCAGCGGGTGCCGAACCCGCGCGTCAGCTGGACGGCGCCGGCGAAGGCGACGACCGCGGCGAGGAGGTACGCGGTGGTGGCCGAGGGCACCACGATGTTCGGCAGTGCGATCGGCGCGGTCGGTGCGGTCAGGCCGAAGCTGGAGCTCGCGTCGCCCCCGAGGCTGACGCCGAATGCGAGCACCATGCCCACCGCGAGGAGGAGGTAGACGACCCCGAGGATCCGCTGGCGGGTCCGGAGGCGGCGTTCGGCTCGGGTCATGACGGGAGCGGCGGTCATGAGCCCCAGCCCTTCGCGAACACTTCGGATCCCATCCGGCGCTCGGCACGGATCCGGAAGATGGCCCGCACGAGCGCCGGGGCTGCGATGAACATGATCACCAGCGCCTGGATCACCACCACGATGTCGATCGGCGTGCCGGTCGCGGCCTGCATCGGCGTGGCGCCGGCCCGCAGCGCCCCGAACAGGAAGGCGGCAGCCACGACGCCGAGCGGGCGGGTGGCTCCGACGAGCGCGACGACGATGCCATCGAAGCCGTAGCCCGGGGAGAAGCCGGGGGAGAGTGTTCCCGAGCCGCCGAGGATGACCGCCGCCCCGGCCAGCCCGGCGAGACCGCCCGCGGTGACCATCGACAGGACCGTCGCCCACGAGATGCTCATACCCGCGTAGCGGGCCGCGCGCGGGTTGAAGCCCACGGCCCGGAACTCGAATCCCTTGGTCGAACGGAACAGGAGCCACCAGACGCCCACGGCGGCGAGCAGCGCGATCACGATGCCCCAGTGGGCGCGCAGGCCGTCGATGAGCGGCGGGATGACCGCCGAAGGCTCGACGATTTTGGAGATCGGGTCAGGGCGACCCTCGCGTTGCACGAACTCCGTCTTGAGCGCCCAGTTGATGAGGTTGTAGGAGAAGAAGTTGAGCATGATCGTCACGATCACCTCGTGGGCGCCGGTGCGCGCCTTGAGGAGTCCCGGGATGAAGCCCCACACGGCGCCACCGAGGAAGCCGGCGGCTACGGCGATCGGCAGGTGGATGAACCACGGCATGCCCACGAACGTGAACCCGGCGATCACGGCGAACAGCGAGCCGAGGTAGAGCTGCCCCTCGGCGCCGATGTTGAACAGGCCGACGCGGAACGCGAGCGCAACCGACAGCCCTGTCAGGATGAGCGGCGTAGTCGAGACGATCGTCTCGGAGAGGGGCCCGAACGCCCGGCGCAGCGCCTCCCAGTCGGCCGAGAACAGGGCACTGAACAGCGCCCCCGGGTCGCCGATCGAGCCGCGCAGAAGGGCGCCGTAGGTCGCCATGACTGACGACCACGAAGCGCCGATGGCCCCGATCGGGTCCGAGCCCCATTGGCCGAGCAGGTCGAAGTCGGTGACGATGATGATGATCGCGCCGACGGCGAACGCGGCGAGGAGGGCGAGCGCGGGCAGCAGGATGCCGCGAAGCGCCGACAGCACGCGATTGCCGCTCGGTTCCGCCGCCTCTGGGACCGGGGCGGACGCGGCCGGTTCGGCGGATGCTGGTGCCTCCGTGGTCTCCAGTTCCTGATGCCGGGATTCGTCAGCCATCGCTCGGCTCCGATCCTGCGGCGGGGGCCGTGCCGACGAGGTCGACCGGCTCGCCGTCCTCGGGTTGCGCGCCGCCCATGAGCAGCCCGAGACGCTCCGGGGTCGCCTCCTCCGGCGACAGCGTGTCCATGATGCGTCCGCGGTACATCACAGCAATGCGATCGCCGAGGGCCACGACCTCGTCGAGCTCGCTCGAGACGATGAGTACCGCCGCACCCTCGTCCCGCTTGGCGACGATGCGCCGATGGATGTACTCGATCGAGCCGACGTCCAGCCCGCGGGTCGGCTGCGCTGCGACGATGAGCTTGATCGGCCGCGAGAACTCGCGCGCCGCGATGACCTTCTGCTGGTTCCCGCCCGAGAGGTTGCCGACCGGATTGAAGATCGACGGTGTCCGGATGTCGTACTCGCCGACCAGCGTCTCGGCGTTCGAGACGATCGCCTCCCCGTGGAGGCGCAGTCCGCTCGCGAACGGCGGCTGCCAGTAGCTGTTCAGGACGAGGTTGTCGGCCACGGTGAAGTCGGCGATCAGGCCGTCCTCCATGCGGTCCTCGGGGACGTGGGCGACGCCCGCCTCGAACACGTCGCGGGGCGTGTCGGCCAGGGGTTGTCCGGCAAGCAGCACGTCGCCCGCGTCGGGCTCGCGGAGGCCGGTGATCGCCTCGACGAGCTCGCTCTGCCCATTGCCCTGGACGCCGGCCACGGCGAGGATCTCGCCAGCCCGCACGGTGAGATCGAGGTGGTTGACCGCGTTGTGACCACGCTCGTCGCGCACCACGAGATTGCGGACCTCGAGGATGGGCTCGCCCGGTTGGGCGGGAGTGCGATCGACGACGAGCTGCACGTCCCGGCCGACCATCATCGCGGCGAGCTCCTCGAGGTTCGTCTCGGCCGGGGTGGTCGTGCCGGCGACCGTGCCGCGGCGCAGGACGGTGATGCGGTCCGCGACCTCGAGCACCTCGTTGAGCTTGTGGGTGATGAAGACGATCGAGGTACCGCTGGCGACGAGTGATCGCATGACCGCGAACAGCTCGTCGGTCTCCCGGGGCGTCAGGACCGCGGAGGGCTCGTCGAGGATGAGCACGTTCGACTGGCGATAGAGGGTCTTGATGATCTCCACTCTTTGTCTCACGC
>JBPCOO010000008.1:0-5625 GCA_051000155.1 Solirubrobacterales bacterium
CGCCCTCGCTCGCGCGGTTGTGACCGCGGGTGCGCATCGCCACCAGCAGGCGCTGATCGAGCCAGCCGATCGCCCGTAGCAGCCCGCGACCGGGCTTCGAGGCGGTGCGCAGAATGCGGATCGGGGTAGGCTGTCGGCGGCGACGGAAGGGCACGGCGGCGGAGGATAGGGGGCCCGGCGGAATCGAACGACGAGGATGTAGCGGCAGGCGCAACGTCGCTCGTCGCTCAGCCCGCGACCGGTACCGTCAGAGTTCCCGCCGTAGCGGCTTGGTCGCGGCCTCGGCGACTCGCTGGTACCAGGGCCGGTCCCTCCAGCGGTCCTCGGTGACCGGTTCGGAGCGAGTGAGGTCGTGCTCGAACTCCTCATGGAGCTTGGCCGCGATCTCGCGGTCGAAGAGGCTCAACGTGATCTCGTCGTTGAGCTTGATCGAGCGGTTGTCGAAGTTGAGCGTCCCGACCGTGCCCCAGACCCCATCGATCTGCATCGTTTTCGCGTGGAGCATGGTCGGGCAGTACTCGTAGACCTCGACCCCGCCTTCGATCAACTGTTCGTAGACCTTGCGCCCGGCCAGGCGGACGAACTCCTTGTCGGTGTGCTCACCCGGGACCAACACCCGGACTTGCACCCCGCGATCCACCGCCGCGATCATCGCGTCCACGAACGGGGGGCGTGGGGCAAAGTAGGCCGAGGTGATCTCGATCGACTCATTCGCGGTGGAGAGGGCGAGCACGTAGAGGATCTCGCCGCTGGTGGCTCCCGTCTGCGCTCCCGAACGGATGATCGACATCGGCGAGCCGCCCTCGATCGGCTCAATCTGCGGCAGGTTGGCCTCTCCGACCAGGGCCTCCCCGGTTGCCTCGAGCCAGTGCTCAGCGAAGGAGCCCTGGAGCGAGCGAACCACCGGTCCCTCGACCTTGACGTGGGTATCGCGCCAGTGATCCGGATCTTGAGCATCGCCCGTCCACTCCTCGGCAACGCCGACACCACCGGTGAAGGCGATCGTACCGTCGACGACCAGCACCCGTCGATGGGTGCGGTTGGTCATCCGTCCGCTCATATAGGGCTTCGGCGCTCGGAAGCGAGCCACGTGAACCCCGGCCTCGCGCATCTGGAGGACCAGGCGGGGATCCATCTTTGCCGACCCGATCGCGTCCAGGATGACCCGACAGGTGACCCCCGCCCCCGCTCGCTCCTTCAGCGCCTCTGCCAGCTCAACGGCGATGTCCCCCTGCCAGTAGACGTATGTCTCGAAGTGGACGGTTTCGGTGGCGGAGCGGATCGCCTCGAGCATCGGCGGGAATATTCGATCGCCGTTTATCAGCACCTCGGCCTTGTTGCCGGGGATCGCCCGGGTGCCGATGAGCGCTTCCGAGGCGGGCCGGAAGACCTCGTCGAACCCTCCCTCCCACTCGGTCAGCTCGTAGCCGTCGCGGTCGCGGCGGCGGTGGCGCAGCGACTCCATCGAGTAGCGCGCCAGGGCCGCGGCGGCGATGGCACCCGGCCAGGCGAGCCGGCGCCAGACTTCCAGCTCACCGTCGGGGGGGCCGCCGATGATCCGGCGGGCGGTCGTCTGCGCCTGCTCCCGAGCGCGATCCGCCAACTCGTCCAAGCTAGCCATCACGGGATGACCAGCTCGAAGGCCCTGGGCTCGACGCGAAAGGTGAGCGTGGTGGAGTCGAGATCGACCACTTCTCCGTCGACGTTGGCCGCGCCGAGGTCGTTGCCCTCGATCGTCACCCGCTCGCACCGAGAGCTGTGGACTCCTTCCTGGCTCTCGACGGTGCCGGTGCGCAGCCCGAAGGCGTGCTTGGCAAGTCGGGGTCTGGGACCGCCCTCGATCACCACTACGTCCAGCATGCCGTCGTCGGGGATGGCGTCGATCTTCGAGCCGCCACCGAATGCGCCCGAGCAGCCGACCATCACCTGCCAGCTAGCACCGTCGTATAGCTCGGTCCCCCCGCAGTTCACCGTGCAGGAGATCGGCTCGGACTCGGCGCTGGCTCGGACCGCTCCGGCGCCGTAGGCGAGGGGCCCGAGTGCGTCCTTGAGTTCCTCGGCGTTACGAGCGGCGTCGGGTGCCAGGCCGAGGCTGGCGACGTTGACGAAAGGCCGCTCGTTGATATAGGCGAGATCGACAGCGCGCCTTTCGTCCGCTGCCAGCGCCAGCTCGACGGCGCGCTCGGTGGGGACGGCGAGGCCAAAGCGCGCGGCGAAGTCGTTGGCGGTGCCCACCGGGATCACCGCCAGCGGCAGCCCCAGCTCGGCGCAGCGCGCGGCTACCGGAGCGATCGAGCCGTCGCCGCCGGCGACAACCACCAGATCTCCGTGAAAGTCGGCGGTCGCGGCATCGGCAATGTCGAGCTCGGCGGCGATTTCCGCTCCCCCATCCACCAGCAATCGACCGATCCGCTCGGCCTCGCCGGAGCCCGACCTGTGATTGGCAACGAGCGCGAGCCTGGGCATCGGGGGAGCGTAGAGCGTGCAGCCGGGGAGCGCCGCCGCACCGTCCGACCCCCCGGTTGAAATCAACCCGATGGATCGCGAGCAGATCGAGGCCGAGCTGGAGCTCTATGAGCACCGCTTCCACCGTGCTGGGCTGCCGCTCTTGGACGAGGACTTCTCGGTTGCCACCGATGTCTACAACCGCGCCGCGCCGCTACTGGCGCTGGTCTTCGTCGCCGAGTTGCTGGGGGCGATCCAGCTCGAGTGGTCGCTGCTGGCCAACGTCGCCGCCGGCCTCGGGGGGCTGGCGGTCCTGCTGGCGGCCTTCGCCGCGTTCAACCGAGCGCGCGGCCGGGAGCTATTGACGGTGCCCGAGGACGTCGGGGGAGCCGAGCTGGCCGCGTTCGTCCTCATCCCCGCCGCCCTGCCGCTGATCTTCGGAGCGCAGGTTCCCAGCGCGATCGCAACCGCACTCGGCAATGGCCTCTTGCTCGCCCTTCTCTACCCCTACTTCGCCTACGGCGTCCCTTCGATTCTCCGCTGGGTAGTCGGTCGGTTGGCGCGGCAGCTCCTCAGCTCGTTCCTGCTGCTGGCGCGGGCGGTCCCCCTGCTGCTCATCTTCGTCCTACTGGCGTTCATCAACACCGAGATGTGGGAGGTCTTCTCCGCCGTCCCGCCGCTCGGCTTGGCGATGCTGGTCGGGATGTTCATGGCGATGGGGGTCGCCTTTCTCGTCACCAGGCTGCCGGCCGAGGTGGTCGAGCTCGAGCGTGAGGTCGGCACCGACGCGCCCGCGCTCAGCACTCGTCAGCGCCGCAACGTCGGCGCGGTGCTCTTGGTCGGCCAGGGGGTGCAGGTGCTGATCGTCACCTTGCTGATCTTCGCCTTCTTCGTCGCCTTCGGGGCAATCGCGATCGGCGACGGGGTGCGGGAATCCTGGATCGGCACCGACGGCGATGTGCTCTTGAGCCTGACCCTGTTCGGGGACCAGTACGCAATTACAGCGCAGCTATTGCGGGTGGCCATCGGGTTGGCGAGCTTCTCCGGGCTCTACTTCGCGGTCGCGATGCTGACCGACTCCACCTACCGCGAGGAGTTCCTCGAGGAGGTCACCGCCGAGCTGCGTGTGGTCTTCCGGCAGCGAGCGGAGTACATGCGCCTGCGCGCCTCCCTCGAGACCGTTGGCTCGGCTTCCCCTCCGCCTGCTTGAATCGGCCCGACTGTGCCGCGTGGAGGGCGGCGCGGTCAGGGAGCGGGCAGCGGCGGTACCGGCGGTTGAGGAGCGGGAGTGGGAGGGCCTGGCTCGGGGTTCGGCTGCGCCGGCGGGGGCTGCGGGGTGGCGCCGCCGCCGCGGCTGATCTCGACCCGCTGGTTGGCCCTGACCCCCCGCTCGACCGTGCTCTTGCCGTCGGGCCAGATCACCTTCACCCTGGTCACCTTGAAGTTCCCGAGGCCGTAGTAGAGCCGGTAGTGGCCGCTGGAGAAGCGCGAGCCCTCGTTCTGGCCGACGAACCCGCTCTGGGCGCTGCCGCCCTTGCCGACGATCACCTCGGCCCCGATCGCCTGCGGGTTGCCCTTCGGACCGCGGAGGTCCACCTGGAGCCAGTTGCCGTCGCGGGTGCGGTTCTCGAACACCTGCTTGCGGAGCTTCTTGCTTCCCCGCTTGAGCACCGAGATCAGGTCGCGATCACCGTCCGAGTCGTAGTCGAACCACTGCGCGATCGCGAACTTCGCCCGGGCGCCGACCCGGACCTTGCCGGTCCGGCGATAACGCTTGCGCGAGGTCCGCTCGTAGAGGCCGTTGGGGACAGCGTGGAAGTCCATCGCGCCGTCGTTGTCGTAGTCGACGAAGGTCGCCGCCACGGTTCCGGCGGATGGGAGGCCGTATCTCTCAGGACGGACCAGCCGCAGCTTCCCCTTGCGCCCGCCCTTGTTGATCAGCAGCGAGTTGCCGCCGGCGGAGCCGACGAAAACGTCGATGTCGCCGTCGGCGTCGACGTCGGCGGTGGCGATCGCGTCACCGCTGGTCCCCTGGAATCGGGAGAAGATGTTCTGCTTCTTGACGAACTTCTCCTGATCCGAGAGCTTCTTGTAGACCTTGATCCGGCGGCGTTTGGCCTCGACCGTGACCAGCTCAGGCGGGCCGCTTTCGTTCAGGTCGACCCAGCGCAGCAGATCTCCCTTGGTGCCAACGTCCTGGAGCTCGTCGGTGCGCTCGCCGAAGCGCCCGGGCTTGCGCTGCTTGAAGAGCTGTGGGTGGATGTCCTCGCAGCCGACGAAGATGTCGAGGTCGCCGTCGTCGTCGTAGTCGACCGGCGCGGCATGCCGGCCACGGCACTCGCCCTTGCGGATGCCGGTCGAGGCGATGTCCTCGGTGAAGGTCCCGTCGCCGTTGCCGTAGTACAGCTCGTCCGCGGCGGCGGAGCCAAAGCGCCCGGCGGCCCCACGGACGCCGCCGTTGCTGATGTAGGCATCGGTGATCCCATCCCCGTTGTAGTCGCCCCAGGCGACGGCGTGGCGGTCGCCGAGGTCGATCTCGAATTTGTTCGAGGAGGGATGAGCGCGTCCGGGGCCGAGCATGATCCTCGAGCGTGGAAGGTCCGAGTCGATAGTGGTCGTGAAGGGGAGGTCCATGAAGCGGGCGCGGATGACGATGTTGGCGTTGGCACCGGCGACGAACTTGACGATCTGGCTGGTCGGCGAGGTCGACCGATCCGGGCGCACCTTGGTCACGGCGCCGATCTTTCTCAGCACCCTGACGTGGCGCTTGGGCCCCTGGTTCTGGCTGCGACCGAAGTAGGAGATCTGCCCGCGCAGGCGTGGGCCGGGCACGCTTTCCTCCGAGCCGAGGCCCTTGGTCCGTATGTGGGTCTTGCCACCCTTGTCGACCCACATGTAGAAGCCCTTGGCCTCGATCTTCGGCTTACGGTAGAGGTCGTCGAAGCCGGGTAGATCCGAGGTTGAGCTGAGCCCCGACGCGTCAAGCCTGTCCTTGAAGTTGCCGCGCCCGTCGCTCACCTGGAGCGAGCCGCGGTACTTGTGGTTGGCGCTGAACATGTCGAGGTCCCCGTCCCCCTCGATGTCGGCAACGCTGAGGTCGAATAGCTTGGTCGAGTTGAAGGGCAGGTTGCTGACGTGGAATCGGGGCTTTGCGGCGTCAGCGGTCGCAGCCGTCGCGGC
>JBPCOO010000079.1:0-2925 GCA_051000155.1 Solirubrobacterales bacterium
CGCCGGACGCTCGATAGGTGTCGATGCGGATGTCGACCTCGTCGAGTTCGACCTCGACGTCGTCTGTCACCAGCGGCGCGATGTCGAGCTGGGCGAAGGCGGTGTGGCGGCGGGATTGCGAATCGAAGGGAGAGATCCGGACCAGGCGGTGGACTCCCCGCTCGGCGCCGAAGAGGCCGTAGGCGTTCTCGCCGCGGGCGAGGAATGTAGCCGACTTGAGCCCGGCCTCCTCCCCCTCCGATGCCTCCTTCATCTCGGTGGCGAAGCCGCGTCCATCGGCCCACCGCAGATACATCCGCAAAAGCATCTCGGCCCAGTCCTGGGAGTCGGTGCCGCCGGCGCCGGAGCGGATCGTCACCACCGCGTCGCCGGAGTCGTATTCGCCGCTGAACAGGCGCTGCTCCTCCAGCTCAGCCAGGCGCTTTTCGATTGAATCGAGCTGGGAGTCCAGCTCGGCCTCCATCTCGGCGTCCTCCGCCGCCATCTCCGCGAGATCATCGAGGTCCGCCACGTCGGCGGACAGTCCCTCCCACAGCTCCAACTTGCGCTTGGTCCGGGTGTGGGCGGCGGAGGTCTTTGCCGCGGCCTCCTGGCCATCCCAGAAGCCCGGGGCCTGCATCTCGGCCTCGAGCGCCCCTATCCCCGCTTCGAGCTTGGCGGGGTCAAAGGTAGTCCCGGAGCAGGGTCAACTGCTCGCGGACCTCCGCGATGCGGGCGCTGGTATCAACGGCCTCGGACATCGAGGGGGAGGGTACTCGGTCGGGATGGCGCTGCCGAGAGGTGTCAACATCGACACCCACTCTTGACACTCGTTGAGGATGTGCCACACTCACGCGACATGGCACCCCCTAGGATGATGCCCGTGACTATGGGTCAACAAGGTCGGATCGTGATCCCGGCGGAGTTCAGGCGCGAGCTCGAGATGGAGCCGGGAGCGCGACTCGTCTTCCGAGTTGAGGACGACCACCTCGTGGTCGAGAAGGCCGCGGCCGTCGAAGCGCGGATCAGAGCACGGTTCCAGGGAAAAGGAGGTGACGTCGTTGAAAGCCTGCTCGCTGAGCGCCGGAGGGAAGCTGAGCGCGACGACCGGAGGGAAGCCGGATGGGAGCGTCGTAGGAAGATCCAGCAGGAGTCATGAAGGCTAATTGCTTGCTCGATGCCTCCGCTCTGCTCGCCCACCTGTTCGATGAGCCCGGTGGGCAGCACGTCGTCGACCGCATCGCTGAGGCGAGCGTGACGAGCGTCAACTGGTCGGAGACCCTCCAGCACGCGATCGACCGGGACGTGGAACTGACCGGGCTCACCGACGAACTCGAGAGCTTGGGAATGTCGATCATCCCGTTCACGGCCGAGCACGCCTTGGAAACCGCCCAGATGAGGACGCCTACCCGGCACCTTGGACTCTCCCTCGCTGACCGCGCCTGCCTGGCCGTGGCTTCCGAGGAGGGGCTCCCAGTCCTGACCGCCGATCGGAGCTGGGCGCAGCTAGACCTCGGCATTGAGATCGAGCTGATCCGCTGACCCGCCCAAGCGCCGGTCCGCTCAGAGCTGCCGCAGCGGTGAGCCCGCTCGATCGGGATCGTTGAGCGGGTTCAGGTCCGCGAGCAACTGCACCAACCGAGGACATTCCTCATCGGTATCGATCAACGCCGCGGTGCCCGGCCAGGCGCGGCGCAGGTACTGGGCGTAGGAAACCTCGTCGGTGAGATCGGGCTCGTAGATCCAGCTACCGGTGTTCCAGTAGCGGTCGCGAATGCTCCGAGCGCCCGCTCACGCGGATCCGAGGGCCCCGCCAGACGGACGATGTCATGGGAGCTGACCTCGAGCGCATCGGGGTCTCCGCCCAGCCGGGCGCGCTCCTGCGCGAGTGCCTGGTCGAAGTGGTGGGAGCCGATCCGCGCGACCTCGGGAGGCTTCGAGGTTCCGCCATCGCTGAGTAGCCGGCCAAGCGCCCGAACCGGAGTCCGGAGGCGGGCGGCGATACCGGCCAGGCTCTCGGCGCGATCGAAGACTCGCTGCTGGGCGACGGTGCCATGCGGTAGCTGGCTGATGGAGTAGAGCAACTCCGTCAGGAAGCCGACGATCGCGTCGTAGTCGGCGACCGTACGCGGGTCCTCTCGCCCGCCCGCCGCGATCGCCCACAGGGTCCGGGTCAGGAGCTTGCCTCCGACGCCTCCCGACAAGCGCGCATGGGGGTCGAGGAAGTGCCCATGGGTGAGCAGCACGTCGCCGACGGTGTGCGTCGGATAGCGGAGCTGGACGTCGACGCCCTCAAGCCGGTCGGAGAGCATCGACCGCAGCAGCGCCGGCTGGGCTCCCTCTTCCACCGCGCCCGGTCCTCTCGAACGCGCACGGCGCTCGTGCTCGGCCAGCACCCGGAAGTGGAGATCGTGGTTGCCGGGGCAGAAGACCAGCCGGCGCCCGGCGAGCCGCTCGCGGAGCATCGCGAACAGCGTCTCGCTCGCCGCGAGAGCTTCTTCGATCGAGCCGAACAACAGGTCGAAGAGATCGCCGAGGATCACCAGCTCGTCGACCCCCTCCAGGGCCGGCTCGAGCCGAGCCTGGAAGCGTTCGTCGGAGAGCAGATCCTCGCCAGTCCAGGCGCCGAGATGAAGGTCGGAGATCACCAGAGCGCGCACGCGACCAACCTACCCGAGGAGCGATCGCCGGCCCTCAGCCGGCCGCTGGCCTCAGCCCACCCCGAAGGTCCGGCCGGTCGCGTACATGCGCTTGCGACGGCGGGTCGCCTCCGATTCCTCGCGGAAGTGCCAGCCGACCGGGTGCGGGCCCTCGGCCCAGACGTGCCATCCGCCGTAGTGCTTTTGCAGGTAGCGCTTGAGCGTGTCGCGGTGGGTGGCGCAGACGTACATGTTGCGCCCGTAGACGCCGCGGCCGTGCCAGACCAGCCAGTGCCCTGGATCGGCG
>JBPCOO010000095.1:0-4223 GCA_051000155.1 Solirubrobacterales bacterium
CCGTAGACGATGTGGACCCCGGCCTGCTCCAGCCGCTCGGCCCACTCGATGTTGGCCTGCTCGTCGAAGCGCGCCTTCAGCTCGACCATGCAGACCGCCTGCTTGCCGCGCTCGGAGGCCTCCATCAACGAGCGGATCATCGGCGAGTCGGCGGTGGTGCGGTAGATGGTGATCTTGATCGCCAACACCTCGGGGTCCTTGACCGCCTGGCTGATGAAGCTCTCGACCGAGGTGGCGAAGGAGTCGTAGGGATGGTGGACGAGGATGTCGCCCTCCCGCATCGCCGCCATCACGTCGATATCCCCCTTGCCCTTGCCCTGGAGCGCGGGCCGGGTGACCGGACGGTGCGGGGGGAAGCGGAGGTTGGCGAAGCCGGAGACGTCGGCGACGTCGAATAGATCGTCGAGCCCGAGCAGGCCCTCATGCTCGTAGATCTGGCGATCTTCGATGTCCAGGGCGGCGATCAGCCGGTCGCGCAGTCGGGGGTTCATCCCCGAGGATACCTCCAGCCGGATCACCTCGCCGAAGCGACGCCTGCGGATCTCGTCCTCGACCGCCTGGCGCAGGTCGTCGGCCTCGTCGGAGATGTCGTAGTCGGTGTCGCGGGTGACCCTGAAGAGGCCGTGGTCGACCACCACCATCCCCGGAAAGAGCGAGGAGAGGTTGCGCGCTATCAGCTCCTCCATCGCGATCATCGTCACCCCGTCGGCAAGGAGGATGAATCGCCGCAGCAGCTCCTTGGGGACCTTGACCCGCGCCAGCACCTCGGCTTCCTGATCGGGATCGCGAAGCATCACCAGCAGGCTCAGCGAGAGGTTGGAGATGTAGGGGAACGGCCTGCCCATCCCGATAACGAGGGGGGTAAGCGCCGGGAACACCTGCCCCTCGAACAGCTTGCGCATCTCGGCGTGCTCTTCCTCGCTCGCCTCGTCGAAGCCGATCACCCGGATCCCGTTCTCGGCCAGCGCCGGGCGCAGCGAACCGTCGATCGCGGCGTGCAGCCGCGCGCGCTGGGCGATCGCGCCCTCCCTGATGGCGGCGACCTGCTCGAAGGCGCTGAGCTCGTCGGCACCGCCCGGATCCACCGCCGCCTCGATCTGGTCCTCGAGCCCGGCGACTCGGACCATGTATTCCTCGTCCAAATTCGATTCCCAGATGCCGGCGAACTTGACCCGCTCGAGCAGCGGGACCGTCTCGTCCTCGACCAACTACAGGACGCGATTGTTGAAGTCCATCCAGGAGAGCTGGCGGGCGAAGTAGAGGGAGGGGTCGTCGAGGTCCGGCGGACCGTCGGCGACGACCTCGGCGGCATCCCCGGGCACCTCCCCGGGCAGCGCGGCGACAGCGAGGGGATCGTCGTCGCTTGGCTGTTCGGCTGCCTCCACGGGGCTCATTCTAGGCGCGCCTTGCTTCCGCCCGTGGTCCGGAAGTCAAAAGGCGCGAGGCCACATCCCGGCAGGGTCGGAAACGCTCAGGCAACCGAGGCGAGCGCTGCCGGAGAAGTCCCCTCGACCTGCCGGGCGGATTCCTCGACGGGGAAGCCAAGCTCCTCGGGCGCGCGCTCCTCGAGCACCGCCGCGTAGCCGGCAGCCAGCTCCGCCATCGAGCCTGCCCAGGTGCGCCGCCGGGCCGAACGTACCGCCTCGCCCCCGATTCGCTCCCTCAGCCCCGAGGAGGCGGCGAGATCGCAGAGCGCATCCGCTACCGCCTCCGGCTCCGCCCCGACCAGCAAGCCGTCGATCCCGTCGTCGATCAGATCGCACGGTCCGCCGATGCCGACCGCCACCACCGGCAACCCGCTCGCCTGCGCCTCGACGATCACCTGCCCGAAGGTGTCCGTCTGGGAGGTGAAGAGGAAGATGTCGCTGTTGGCGTAGGTCCGAGCCAGTTCGACGCGATCCTGCCAGCCGAGGAAGCCGGCCACCTCGCCGAGCGCGTCGATCAGCCTCTCCTCCTCGGGTCCGCCGCCGGCGACCACCAGGCGGAGCCTCGGATCGCGCCGCCGCGCCGCGAGGAAGCCCTCAACCAGCAGATCGATGCCCTTCTCACTGGTCAGCCGGCCGGCGTGGAGGACCCTGACCTCCTCCGGGCCCCGCTCCTCGGAGTCGCGGAGGCCCGGGTCGAAGCGGTCTGTGTCGACCCCTCTGCCCCAGCGGGTGATCCGCTCGGCTCCAACCCCTACCGCCGCCAGCGATAGGTCCGACGCGGTGCTGGGGGAGAGGATTTGCTCGCACGGCTCGTAAAACATCGACAGCGCCAGCTGCGCGGCGGCCTCGATCTCAATCTCCCCCGTGCGGATCGATGCGTAGGCGACCAGGTCGGTGTGATGGCTGGCGACCAGGGGGGTACCCGCGATCCGCCCGACGATCGCCGCGATCAGATTCGCCGGACCGGGAGAGGTGAGATGGATCAGCTCGTAGCGGCCCTCGACCAGGACCTCGATCAGGCTCGGGATGGACGGTACGCCGACCCGCAGGCCCTCGTAATAGGGAATGTCCACCTCCGCGACCGCCGCGAGCCTGCGATCCACCTCCGCGTCGGTGCCGATCACGTCGATCTCGTAGCCGGGCACCCCGAGCTCGCGGATTCTCTCGATCGTGTGAGCGGCCCCGTGGACCGCGGCCAAGCCATCGACGAAGACCGCGACCCGCCGAGGCTCATGCTCTTGCGGGCACAGTCGCTGCTTCTCACCCGCGAGCAGCCCGGCTGCGGGGGCATAGGGGACCATCGGCAGACACGCCGCGAGGATCTGCGCCAGCGCCGGTCCGAGCCCCGAGATCCCACTCGCGGCGGCCGCGATCGCAACCTCAACCGCGTTGCCGAGGTGCGCCTCGTGCACCGCCCGCGCCCGGCGGTAGAGCTCGGAGTGGCTGAAGTCGTCTCGCTGCATCAACTCCAGCAATTCGGAGCCATCGGCGAAACCCATCACCCCCAGCCAGCCCTCGAGCAGGGAGCGGGCATCGTCGGAGTCGAACTCGTCGCCCTCGTCCCCGCTGCGGCGGCTTCCCTGGCTGACCACCCGTTCCGAGAGCCGGAGGATCGCCTCGGGAGCGACCGCTGGAAGCGGCGGTGGATCGATGCTCGCAGCGGGCCGGTGCCTCGCCGGTTCGGCGAGCTGATGGCTCCTCGCTGCGGAGCTTCCGTCGATCAGCAGCGCACGGCTCGCCAACCCGAGGGCAGCGTGGGCCCACTTGGCGGCGCTGCCCTGCTTGCCACAGGCCTCCGCCCGCCCGTCGCGAATGTGGATGAGAAACTCTTCCGGCGTGGAAGCGGCGGGCGTTCTGGTGAACGTCCGGCCGATGTCCACGCCGGCATGGTCATCGGAGCCCGCCACGCCGGTGCCGCCGTGGGTGTCGACGTAGATGGCGGCGGGCATGTTCAGCTCCGATGCTCGGGATCCGTTGCGGGTCTCCCAGATGTCGAATAGCCGCGCGAGCCGACGACGGTGCTCTGGCGTCAACGGGGCTTCGACGGGATAGAAGGGGTGGGCGAGCGCGCAGGTGATCTCGTTCGAGCGGAGGTAGGCCGCGCACAGCTCGACATCGTAGGCGTGGGCCTGCAGCCACTCGTGGTCGTCTGGGGTGATCCCGTAGCAAAGGACGTGGACCGCGCGGGGCTCATCGCGGAACCAGGCCGTCAGCTCCTCGGAGATGAAGACGTCCGGCCGGTCGCCGATCTCCAAGGCGCCCTCGATCGTGTCGTGGTCGGTGATGGTGACGAAGTCCATGCCGCGTGCCTTCGCCTGCTCATAGACCTCTTCGGGGGAGGTGGCGCACTCGGGCAGCCCCGCGCTCCGCTGAACGCCGAGCTTGGAGACCTCGGATGCACTCGAGTGACAGTGAAGGTCCGCTCGGGCTGCGGCGGGTCGGGCCTCGGACGGACTCTCTTCGGTAGCGGCCATCGGTGCCCCCTCGTGATTCGTTTCGCTCATCCACACCGAGGTTGCGGGCTCGGAGCCAGCAGGGAGTTAACGAGGGGCGAAGACGAGGTGAAAGGCCGGTGAACAAAAGGTCCCGCCGAGCAGGCTCTTTCGCCGCCGACCCGCCCCGCCCGGTGGGCGAAGCAGGCAGCAGCCGGGGCGGCGCCGCCCAGCAGTTGATCCAAGAGGACGCCTTCCCGCAGGCCGCCTTTGCCGATCTGAAGGGGCTGGCCGAGGAGCTGAGAGAGCTGCTCCAGGATCAGGACTCCCGCCGGCAGCACCTCGACCCTGCGGGGATCGAGCT
>JBPCOO010000127.1:0-13781 GCA_051000155.1 Solirubrobacterales bacterium
CGTCTACGACGTCGAGATCGAGGAGCAGAGCGACGTCTACGTCACCTTCACCCTGACCACCCCCGCCTGCCCGATCGGCCCCCAGGTCTCCGAGCAGATGAAGGAGTTCGTCGGCGATCTCGACGGCGTCACCAACGTCTTCCCGAAGATGATCTTCGACCCCCCCTGGACCCCGGAGATGATGTCCGAGGACGCCAAGTTCGCCTTGGGGTTTTGAGGGCACGGTCGCGAAAGCCGCTGATCGCGGTGCTATTCTTTACGGATGGCACAAAGTGTAAAGAACACGACGCGGATCTCCAGCAAGCATCAGGTAACGATCCCCGCAGCGGCGTTTCGGGCCGCCGGGCTCCAGCCCGGAGACGACCTAAGGGTGGAAGCTGCCGGCGCTGGTCGGGTCGTACTCTTCAGGGTTGAGGAGTTGCTTGATCGCTACTCCGGCGCGCTCGAGGGCGGCGGTCTACGCGACGCCGTCGAGGGACTGCGCGAGGAATGGCGGTAGCGCTCGACTCCAATGCGGTGATCGGTTTTTTGGATCCGGGGGACACCTTTCACGAGGCTGCCAACGAGAGGATCCGCTCTTTACTCGGCGGGGGTGAGCGTCTGTACGCGTCGGTGGTGACGTACGCCGAGGTCCTGACCGGAGCCAAGCTGGCCCACCACGACGAGGCGATCGTGGTCGGGTTCTTCGACCAGCTGATCTCCGAGATCCTCCCGGTCGATGTCCCAGTTGCAGAGCGCGCCGCGAATCTCCGCGGACGGAAGAAGGCGCTGGCTATGCCCGATGCGCTGATTCTCGCCAGCGCCGACGTGCACCCCGAAGTTGACCTGATCGTCAGTGCTGACGGTGTGGTTCAGGGCCTGGAGGATGTCCTTCGCTGCCAGGTTGATCCTCTGCGGCAGATCTAGGGGTGCGTTCGCGGACCGAGGCTACCCTCGAGATGAGGACCGAGGAGCGGATCGCCTTCGACGCATTCGAGGAACTCACACCCCCCCCAATGCCCTTACTGCCGAAGTCCGGTCGCGACGCGCGCTCGAGAGGCTGAACCGCCTCGAGGAGCAGATGCGCGGCATGCGCAGGGATCTCAGCTCGCGGATCGATGATCTGGAGGTTCTTGGCGCCGATCGTGAGGTAGCTGCCCTGGCAGCAGAGCGGGTTCGGAGTGGCGCTGCCGAGCGCACCGAGGACGGCGCCGAGGCGCTCCAAGGCTCGGCATAGACCTTCCCTGAGACGGAACGCGCCTCGTCGACGCCTGATCGTCGACTGCACAAGAATGGTGACCAGCGGCGCCTTTCATGCTAATAATGCTCTCGGTTATTACTATTACGAGAGCTTTGGCACGATGAAGAGCTTCATGGATCCTCCATCCGCGTTCGATGGCATGCCGGCCGACATTGCGGTCCGCCTCGGACGAATCGATGTCAGCAAAGGCCGAGAGCAGCTGCATGAGGATCAGGTCCCTGAACTCCTGCGATCCTTGTCCGAACAGAGTCGGGTCGAGTCGATCCGGGCGTCCAACGCGATCGAGGGCATCGAGGTGGACAAGGATCGCGCTGAGAAACTGGCATCACCAGAGCAGTCCCGGCCGAGGAACCGCAGCGAGAAGGAGTTCGCGGGCTACCGAGACGCCGTGGACGAGATGATGCGGTCGGACTTGCTCGGGAAGCCGTCGATCGCCTATGTGCTCCATCTCCACCGCACGCTCTTTCAATACACCGACGCCCACGGTGGATACCTGAAGCGAGAAGACAACCTGATCGCAACCAGGACTCCCGATGGCAGACGAATCGACTTCGAGCCCCCGCCCTGGCGGGAGACCGGGGCCCTCCTCCACTCCCTCTTCGATGGCTACGAGGAGGCGGTAGCCAAGGAGCAGGCGCACCCACTCGTCCTGCTGGCCGCGCTGGTGCTCGATTTTCTGGCTATTCATCCGGTACTCGACGGCAACGGGCGAACTGCTCGACTGCTGACCACGCACGAGCTCATACGCCTGGGCTACGGAGTCGCTCGGTACTCCAGCGTCGAACAGAGGATTTTCGAAACAAAGAACGGCTACTACCAGGCGTTGAAGGAATCTCAGGCGGGTTGGCATCCGGGCGACCACACGATCTGGCCCTGGGTCCGCTATCTCGCCGGCGTGATCGAAGACTGCTACGGACGCTTCGAGGCAAGGATCACCGAAGCCCGGGGAACCGCGGGCATGACCAAGCAGGAGCGAGTTGAGCACTGGGTCCGGAATGTGGCTGAAGACGAGTTCAGGCTCCGGGACATACGGCGATCCCTGCCCGGGATCAGTGATCAGACGATCCGACTCGCGCTCGCGCCGTTGAAGGAGGAAGGCTTCGTCCGTTCAGAGGGAAGCGGCCGCGGCGCACGGTGGTTGATCCGACGCTGATCCGCAAGCGACGATCCAAATAGAGCGCGCCGACGTCGTATACACGGATGAACGAATATTCGTATATGCGCTGGCGAGACTTCCATCGCATCGGCGCGTAGACCTGAGCGTCTACACTTACGTCGATGGCAACGACGACGGTAAGGGTGACCCAACGTACCCGGGATGCTTTGGCGCGTCTATCACGGGGCCGCGGTGTAAGCACGGCTGAGTACCTCGATGAGCTCGTCAGTCGGCGCGAGCAGGACGAGTTGCTCGAACGGATGAATGAGGCTTACGCAAGTCAGCGCGATGACCCCATCGCATGGGCTGCCGAGCGCGATCAGCGTGAGGCTTGGGATCGCTCGCTGCTCGACGGGCTCGGCGAGTTGTGAGCGAAGCTGCCCAGGGGGAGGTGTGGTTCTGTGACCTCGAGCCGACGCGCGGTCGCGAGCAGGCCGGCCGGCGCCCTGCGCTCGTCGTCAGCGTCGATCAGCTCGGAACGGGGCCGAGCGGCCTCGCGATCATCGTTCCTCTCACTACGAGTTCGCAGCGCAATCCGATTCGACCCGCGATACCCACCGGTGAGGGCGGCCTCAAGGAGGAGAGCTGGGCGCTTCCCGACATGGTCCGATCGGTCGATCGCTCTCGACTCGTCGAACGGTGGGGTCGCGTCCGCCAAGAGACGCTCGAACAGGTCACCAGCCGGGTTCGCCTCTTGATCCGAACCTGATCGCCAGTCACTACCCGGAGTGGGCCGCCGATGAGGCGAAACAGCTCTCACTGCTCCGCCCGCAAGAATAGTTATCTGATCTGATAACCTTACTCAGGTGACGGACGATCCGCAGATCATCACCGCGAGCGATGACCTCAAGGCGGTTCTCGACTCGGCCGCTCGCCGGCAACGACTCGTGCCCGATGCCGTCCTCGTCGGAGGTTCGGCCGCCGCGCTCTACGCCGGCCACCGCGACTCCTTCGACCATGACCACGTCGTGGCGGACCTGCGGGAGCGGTTCGATCTCGTCCTCGAGGCGATCGAGTCGGAGGGGGACTGGGTGACCAATCGGGTGGTGCCCGGAAAGCTGATCCTCGGGCGCCTCGGCGAGATCGAGGCGGGGGTGCGCCAGATGATCCGTCGCAGACCGCTCGAAACCGTCGACGTCGACCTCGGCGAGTCCCGTCGTCTGCGCGTGCCCACCGCGGAGGAGGCGCTTCGGATAACGGCGTTCCTGATCATCCGGCGTAACCAGACGCGCGACTACCTCGACACGGCCGCGCTCAGCAACCGCTACGGGTTGGATCAGAGCGCCCGGATCCTGGCCCGGATCGGCGACTACTACGGCGATCAGCACGTCGAGGCCTCGCCCGACGATCCGGGCCTTGGCGTCGCCTCCCAGCTCGTCAGGCAACTCTCCGATCCGCGGCCGGCCGACCCCTCGGTCACCGGGGAGCTCGACTCCTACCGCAACCTGTCCGGCGATTGGACAAGCTGGAGATACGTTCGCGGTGTCTGCGCCGAGCTCGCCGACGTAATCTTCGAATCGGATGGTGGCTGACCGTGGCCCTCGCCTTCAGAAACGTCGACGTCCGGCCCGAGGAGCCCATCTGTGACTGGCCGACCGAGGCGGTGCGGACGGCGCTCGAGCGCGGCGACCTCGCCGAATGGCGGCGGCTCGCCGAGGAGGTGGGAGCTGATCCCTGGGGCCGGACCGCGCGCCAGCTCGAGGAGGTGCTCGCCCACTCGCGGCCGTACGGCGTTGCCGATCTCCTCGAACGGATGATCGACCGCGCCCGCATGCGGGCCGAGTCCGCGGAGCGTGCGGCGGTGGCGGCTGAGCTCCGTCAGCTCCTTGCGCAGACCGGGCTCACCCAAGCTGGGTTCGCGCGCCGGATCGGAACCTCCGCATCGCGGATGTCCACCTACGTCAATGGAGCTGTGGTTCCCGCGGCGAGCCTCATGGTCAGGGCTCGCAACGTCGCCGGCAGGAGCTGACATCCGGAAAAGCCGGAGCAACCCGGCGCGTATACCTCAGCGTCTACACTTACCTCGCCGCCCTGGGCTCGTCGTCAGCGTCGACCTGATCCCGTGCTACAGCGCGAAACATCACCTCGCGGTCAAGTCGAGGCGGTGCATGTCGCCGATCGGTCGAGCACGCCCGGGATCGATGTCCGCGTCTTGGGCAAGCTCCGGCCAGCCGCGGACGACCTCGGTGACCTCGTCGACGATGCGGTCGGCCCGTCCGCGCTTCATCGAGGCCCCCTCCGCCACCTTTCGAAAGTCGGCGATGGTGAAGGATTCGCGCCGGGCGTTGATCGACATCTGGTGGCGAGCGGTCCAGCCCGCCCCGACCGCGTAGACGAGGTCGAAGGCGGGGGCCAAGGACCACCGTCCTCGGCGGTCCATCAGAAATGCGATGTTCTTGACGTGGTCATCCTGGTTTCGTGCGATCACGTTGAACGTCATGCGTCGGAACATCTGCTCGACCGCTTCGTGGCCGAGGCGGAGCCGGCGTATGGCCCCGAACGCCTGCTCATAGGAGTTCCCTCCCGGCTGATTCAGGTCGAGGTGCCAGAGGGCCCCGAGCGATTGCATGTGGAGCTTGGAGCCATCAGCCAGCCGGTCGAACCGACGGGTGAGGAAGTGGCGACGCCCTCCCTCTTCGAGTAGCGCGGTTTCGGACATCTCGATCCCGGCCTGGCGCGCCATCTGTGAGTAGACGTACTCGATCGCACCGTAGCCACGGGAGCGACCGAGATCACCGCTCTCGTCATCCACCCCATCGAACTTGAGTAGCCAGTGCTCGAACCCGGGGTCGGTATCACCCTGACCCGATCGGATCTCCCGGGTTGCCGGATTCAACGCGATCAGGGCTTTTGGCCTTGCCCCGCCGGCCGAGGTGCCGACCCGCAGAATTTGCCGGATCGCTCGCTCCCTCTCACCACTGAGCTTCGCGGTCCAGGCCGTCCGCTCGCTCAGGGCTTCGGCTGCCAGGTCCGCCAGCTCCTCGACATCGATACGATCGCTTCCAGCGGCACCAGGACCGATCGCGGGGCTGAACTCCAACGCGCCCATGCCTCGCTCGCCGATGTAGCTCAGGCGTTCGACCGCGTCGAGGCTGTCCGGCTCTCGGCCTTGACTGGCGAGCCAGGCGTTGATCAGGGCGTTGCCGAATCGATCCGGGAGGGAGTCCGCCAAGAGCCCGGGGAGCCCGTGGAAGGTTTCCTCGGATAGCTCGGGGAACCCGAAGACCCCGGGTCCAAGCGGCGTCTCCAGCGGGGCCACCTCGATGCCGCTCCGGGCGAAGGCAGTCTCGTACTCGAAGCTAGCGGTCGCCTCTTCATCGGCGAGCGAGACGGCGCCGATCCGGCGACCCCACAGACGCACCTCCGCAACCGAGCTCACTCTTCATCTCCCCATCGCCAAGGAGAATCCGGCTCCTCTTCTTGGTCGCGACCGCGCGGCGCTCCGGCGCGCTGCCGCTCGCCGCTACGACGCTCAAGCTCCTCAAGGGGGCTCGGGGCGGGCTCGGGAAGCAGCAGGTCCAGCGTCCCGAGCTGGTCAAGGGCGCGGAGGACTCGAAGCAAGGTCGTCAGGTTGACCGCCTCGCCGTCTTCCAGGCGCTGGAGGGTTGCTCGGCCCACGCCCGCTTGCTCTGCAAGTTGGCTTTGTCCCAGGTTGCGGCCAAGCCTAAAGCGGCGAAGACGCCTGCCAAGCTCGCGGCTGACCGTCTCATCCGTGTGGTCGTTGACAATCTCCATAGGCATCAGTAACGATGCATGATAGCCCTATATCAGCTTGATACATCGGTTGTGATGCGTTGCGGTATCAGCCATCCTCCGCGCGCTTCTCCGACGAAGGGCAGCACGGGCGTCTAGTCCAGCTACCGGTGGACCGGGGCGGGGTGTTTGCACGGAGTCCCGCTCGGGACCGGGTAGCCGGCCCCGCTGATAGGTTCACGGGTGGTGAAAACGCAGGTGACGGGCACAGCAGGGAAGCGGGGCGCCGGTCGACCCAAGGCCGAGGAGGGACTGGCGGCGGAGAAGATCCTCGATGCGGCGCTCGAGGCGTTCGGCAACTACGGCTACGACGGGGTCTCGGTGCGGACGCTCAATCGGGAGCTCGGGGTAAGCCACAACCTGATCAATCAGCGATTCGGGTCCAAGCGGGAGCTGTGGAAGGCGGCGGTCGACTACGCGTTTGCGCCGATGATCGCCGAGGTCTCGGCCCGGTTTGATCCGGCTGGCACCGATCCGCTCGAGGGCCTGCGGGCGATGATCCGCGCATTCATCGGCTTCTCCGCAACCCACCCGCACATCCTCGGGCTGATGAACTTCGAGGCCCGCCAGGAGAGCGATCGGCTCGACTACATCTTCAACACCTACATCTGGCCGGTTGAGCAGGGTATCGGCCTCCTCTTGGAGGAGCTTGCCGCCGCCGGCGAGATCAAGCAAGTCTCGCTGAGCACGCTCCATTGCCTCGTCACCCACGGTGGAGCGGCACCCTTCACCCTGGCGCCGTTGACCGCGCGCTTGGACGCCGGCCGCGTCGCAGATCCCGAGGCGATCGACCAGCACGCCCGACTCGTCGCCGACGTTCTCGTCGACGGCCTCAGGATCCGGGACTGAGGCTCGACGCCGCTCGCCTCAGGCCGCCGCTTCCACTCCCTCCGCCGCTCGCACCGGCGCCGGGGTTAGCGCCGCGGCGACGATCACCAAACCGAATGCCCCGATCCGCAGCGCGGTTGCGAGCGCCCCGTCGGGCAGCGGTTCGGAGAAGACGATCGGCCCGGCGGCGATCGTCAGGCTGTTGGCGGCGACGCTGGTGATCGCGATCACCGGCACCGCCTCCCCGAGCTGGAGGCTCTTGGAGGAGACCACCAGCCCGGCGATCGAGAACACCAGGATCACCAGTGGAAGCGGCGCGATTAGCAGGCTCACGATCCCCTCGCCGAGGACGCTGCTCTGCGCTTTGATCGCGGTGTCGCTCACCGCCCAGAGAACTCCGGCCGAGGCTCCGAGCAAGACGCCGACCCTCGCGGTTCGCTGACCGAAGTAGGCGATCGCGATCGCTCCGACCGTCAACACCCCGAGGTAGGTGAGCAGCACCGAGGGGGTGTAGTCGGAGAGTGCCTCGTCGGCCCCGCTCTCGAAGGTCGCCGCCAGCACGGCCAACCCGATCGCCGCCAGCGCCACCCCGATCCACTCCCGGCGGCTGACCGAGTGGCCGAACATCCGCTCGGCGATGACGGTCAAAAAGACGAGGCCGCCGGCGATCGTGGTCTGCACCAGCGAGATCGGCGCCAGCGCCAGCGCGCCGACGTGAAAACCCCAGCCGATGGTGGCAACGACGATTCCCGCGACATATGCCGGTTGCTTGAACAGCGCCAGCGAGGTCCGGATCGGGCGCCGCCACTCGATCTCTGGTGAGGCGACCGCGCCCCGATGCTTGTAGAGGAAGCCGATGACCGAGGCGAGGGCGGTCGCGAGCGAGAGGGCGAGGCCCAGCAGAACGGCGGCGGAAAAGCTCATCGGCCGCTCTCACGCTAGCGGGCGGTCCGGCTCAGCTCGCGGCCTTGGCCTCGGCGCCCGTCGCGTCTGCACCTTCCGCATCCAGCCGCTTGGCCTCCCGCACCGCCAGCTTGTGCAGCTCGCGGATCTCCAGCTTGAGGCCCTCGTGGAGGACAAGGATGTCATCGACGGAGTCGTAGTCGGCGAGCAAGCCGAAGTTGATGCCCCCGTTGTAGGACATGATCGCGATCGCCAGAGCGTGATCTTCGGGCAGAAAGGCGATCGGGAAGACGTCGAGCAGCTCGTTCCCGAGCATGTAGAGGGGGATCTGCGGGCCGGGGACGTTGGTGACGATCAGGTTGAACAGGCGGGTGGAGAAGTTCAGCCGCGAGGCCTGGGCCAGCAGCGTCGGCGGGGCGAAGTCGTTGAGGCGGGAGATCACCTCGGCACCGAGCGCCTGGTTGGAGGCCTTGACGTCGTCCATCTCCTCGCAGACCACCCGCAGCCTCTGCACCGGATCGGCGACGTAGACGGGGAGCGGCCCGCGGACGGCGGCGATCTGGTTGCCGAGCTGGCCGTGCGCGTCCTCACCCCGGATCGAGACCGGCACCAACGCCCGCAGCTCGAGCCCGTCGACCGCCACCGCGCGGTTACGCAGCCAGCGCCGCAGCGCCCCACTGACGACGGTGAGGACGACGTCGTTGACCGTCCCGCCGAAGGTGCGCTTGATCAGCTTGAACTGCTCCAGCTCGGCGTGGTTCCAGACGAAGCGGCGGTGGGAGCCGATCTTGGTGTTGATCGGGACCTCGGGCGCGGGATTGGCGAGCGCCCAGGCGACGTCGCCGACCCCCTCGGCCGCCTCTGCCACCTTCGAGAGCGCCGCCCCCGGATCGGTTGCGGCGGAGACCAGCTTGCGCGCTATCCGCAGCGGCGTCTTGGCGGCGCCCTCCCAGCCGCGCGCTGCAAGCTCAAGCCCGCTCGGCTCCGGTCTGGCGACCCAGTCGTCGCTGGCCGCGGGAGTGCTCGGCTCCCGCTGCAGGTCGAACAGGACGGTGCCGATGTCGACTCCCGAGACCCCGTCCACGACCGCGTGGTGGGTCTTGGAGACGAGCGCGAACCGCTTCTTCTTCAACCCCTGGATCAGCCACAGCTCCCACAGCGGCTTCGACTTGTCGAGCTGCTGGGAGTAGATCCGCGCGGTCAGGCGCCGCAGCTCGGTCTCACCCTGCGGCTTCGGCAGGGCGGAGGCGCGGACGTGATATTCGAGGTTGAAGTGGGGGTCATCGACCCAGAAGGGTCGGCCGCTCTCGGCCGGGGGGATAGCCAGCTTCTGCCGGTAGCGCGGGACCAGGTGGAGGCGGGAGCGGATGTGCTCCAGCAGCTCGTCGTAGTCGGGCGGGGGGCCCTCGAAGGTGAGCAGCGCGCCGATGTGCATGTGGCTGGCCGAGGACTCGTTGCTGAGGAACGAGGCATCGACGGCGGTGAGTTGATCGAGGTGGGACTGGGTCACGGCTCTAACGTACCGGGAGTGAGAGCGGATGCAAGTAAAGGATCGGTGGCGGGGGCCATCCGAGTGCTCGGGCGGCCGTGGTCGCTGGCGCTGCTGCTCGCGCTGACGCTCGCCCTCGGCGCCTGCGGGGACCCCTCCTCCCCCGAGGAGCCGGCTCCCAGCGAGCCGACCCAGGCGGGTGGCGCCTTCGACGGCGACCGCGCCTACGCCGACGTCCGCGCCCAGGTGGAGCTCGGACCGCGGCCACAGGGCTCCCGCGCCAACGCCCGCAACGCCCGGATGATCGCCGCCGAGCTGCGCCAGGCGGGGGTCGAGGAGGTTGAGGTGTCCCCGGCACCCCTGCGCAACGTCGTCGGCGTGATCCCCGGCACCGAGGACGGATTCGTCGTCATTGGCGCCCACCACGACACCAAGGCCGGCATCCCCAACTTCGTCGGCGCCAACGACGGCGGCTCGGGGGTGGCGGTGGTGTTGGAGCTGGCGCGGGTCCTGGCCGCCGACGCTCCCCTGGAGGGCCCCTCGCTCGCGATCGCGCTCTTCGACGGCGAGGAGGCCCGCGGCTCCCGCGCCTTCAGCGAGGACGGCAAGCGCGGCTCCCGTGCCTACGTCGATCTCGCCGACCGGGGTGGGGAGGGGGCGGTTCCCGCGCTTGAGCAGATCGAGGCGATGGTGCTGTTTGACATGGTCGGCGACTGCGACCTTCAGATTCCGCTCGAGGCCAACTCCGACGAGGGCCTGTTCAGCAGCTTCGCCCTCGCCGATCCGGGGGTCTTCGAAGGGGAGACGGCTCCGATCGACGACGACCACACCCCCTTCCTCCAAGCGGGGGTTCCCGCCGTCGATCTGATCGATTTCACCTACGGAGGGGAGGAGACCCCGGGCCGCTTTTGGCACACGCCCGCCGACACGCTCGAGCAGGTCTGCGCGCAGAGCCTCGACCGGGTCGGGGAGGCGGCGGTGCTGGCGGTGCCGCGACTGCCCTGAGCGCGGTTAGAGTGCGGCCATGGCTGACGGCGAGCACCAGACGCGGCGAACTAGCGAGGACCTAGACCGTAACCTCGGCGAGCGCATCGTCGGGACTGGGGCTCGGGGGGCCCGGCGCCTCGGTCACGTAGCCGGCGTCGATGCCGCGGTTGAGGCGATGGTCGAGGAGGCGATCGTTGCCGCGATCGGCAGCCCGGCGGTCGAGCGGGCACTGGTTCGGGTGGCCGAGGAAGGCAAGCTCGAGGAGTCGATCGAGCGCGCTCTGGCGACGGCCGAGGTCGAAGAGGCGATCAAGCGGGCGATCGACAGCGAGATCGCCGACCGCGTCTGGGCCGACATGCTCGCCTCCGACAAGGCCCAGCTCCTGGTCGACCGGGTAGCAAATGCGCCGGAGGTCCGCAACGCGATCACCGCCCAGGGATTCGGCCTGGTCACCGACATCGGTCGTCAGGTCTCCAAGATCACCGAGCGGTTCGACGACCTGCTCGAGCGGATCGCTTGCCGGATCATCCGCAAGCCTGAACGGGACGCGGAGACCAACCAGGCGGGCTTTGCCACCCGGGTCGTCGCACGGGTGATCGACGGCGCCTTGCTGTTTGGCGTGCTCTCGGTCGCCTCCGGGCTGCTCGCCTCGGTGGTTCCCGTCGCCTTCGGCGAGACCGGTGGGCTCTCGATCTGGGCGCTGCTGGGACTGTTCCTGCTCGGCTTCAGCCTCGTCGGCACCTATCTGGTCACCTTCTGGTCGTTGATCGGGCAGACGCCGGGGATGCGCTTCCTCGGCATCCGCCTCCAGCACAAGGGCTCGGACGAGATCGGATTGCGGGTGGCGTTCGGCCGCCTGCTGGCGCTCCTACTCTCGCTCGCCCCGGCCGGGCTGGGCTTCTTCTACCTCTTGATCTCGCCGAAGCGACGCGCCCTCCACGACCACCTCGCCAATACCGAGGTGATCTATGACGAGGCCTCGGCGCCGTGGTCGCTGGAGCCGCGCGAATGGGCTGGAGGGGACGAGCGCTCGTCCGGAGACGGGAGCGAGCCCGCGGGGGAGCTTCCACCTGGCGCGCGGCGTGCGGCCGACGATATGGAAGCGGCAAGGGGGAAGGAGACCGCCTGAGATCCCGTGGTCGGCCGACAGGGGAGGCGCGAGCATCTGCGAAATGTCCGGAGGCCGTCCCGGGTCCGGGCGGGCCGAGCGATTTGGTCCGGCGACGGGCCGCCGCTAACCTGACTTGGGATGACCGCCACAGCCACACACGCGCCTTCCAAAGTCCTGCTCGCCGCCCCGCGTGGCTACTGCGCCGGGGTCGATCGCGCCGTCCAGACGGTCGAGCACGCGCTCGATCTCTACGGGCCACCGGTCTACGTTCGCAAGGAGATCGTCCACAACAAGCACGTCGTCTCCGAGCTGTCGGAGCGAGGGGCGATCTTCGTCGAGGAGGAGACCGAGGTGCCCGAGGGCGCGCTGGTTGTCTTCAGCGCTCACGGGGTCGCTCCGAGCGTCCACGAGAACGCCGCCAAGCGCAACCTGCAGACGATCGACGCGACCTGTCCGCTGGTGACCAAGGTCCACGTGGAGGCGCGCAAGTTCGCGGCCGAGGGCTACACGATCATCCTCATCGGCCACGACGGGCACGAGGAGGTCGAGGGGACGACCGGCGAGGCGCCCGAGTCGATCATCTTGGTGGAGACCGCCGCCGATGTCGCCACGCTCGAGGTTCCCGACCCCGACCGGGTCGCCTTCATCACCCAGACGACGCTGTCGGTCGATGAGACCCAGGAGATCGTTGTCGCGCTGCGCGAGCGCTTTCCCAACATCACCTCGCCCAAGACCGATGACATCTGTTACGCCACCACCAACCGCCAGCTCGCGGTCAAGGCGCTGGCCCGCGAGTGCGATCTGGTGTTGGTGATCGGGTCGAAGAACTCCTCCAACTCCAACCGACTGGTGGACGTCACCCGGGAGCTCGGCACCGCCTCGCACCTGATCGACAACGCCGGTCAGGTGCAGGAGGAGTGGCTCGAGGGAGTCGAGACCGTCGGCATCAGCTCCGGCGCCAGCGCCCCCGAGGAGCTGGTCACGGCCCTGGTCGACTTCTTCAAGGACCGCGGCGCCGAAGACGTCTCCGAGCTGCGCACGGTGGATGAGGATGTGCGCTTCATGCTCCCAAAGACGATCCGGACGGCCCTGGCGGGCTGAGGACGCGCATCTCTGCGTCAGCTTCGGCTCACGTGCTGAAGCACTATCGCCTCAGCTTCCTCGACCTGCACGCCCTCAGCCTCGCCAGAGTCCGCCCGGACCGCGTAGCCCTGGCGGGCTGAGGACGCGCATCTCTGCGACCCGCCTCGCTCCCGACGTGATGACTTCTGAGTACCCATAGGGGGTGTCAGACGTCCGTGCGTCGAGCGGATTGCGGCCCTCTCGCACGACGCTCCCTCGTAACGAACGCGGCGGCGGCGGGTTGATGCTGCTGGATGCTGCTTGGGTTCCTGGCCATATTCGTGATCGGCTTCGCCGTGATCGGGTTCGTCTGGTCCACCTGGAAGGCGCCGCTGGTGGTGGCGGCGACGCTGGCGCTGGTCGCGGTCTTCCTCGTCATCAACGACGGCTGGTACGGGGCCGGGTGGGGTGAGTTCGGGATCCAGCTCAATCTGATGTTTGCCGCCTCGGTCCAACTCGGGGTGACGCTCGGGACCTTCGCCGCGAAGCTGAGCCGCCGCTCCCGCCCCCGACCGCTCGCATAGACTCGACGCACCATGGCGTCAACCACGATGCCGCCGAACGTGCCGCTTCCGGTAGATGTGTACTCGATCGGGTACACTGACTCAATGTCGCAGACGGTCCCCGTGCGTGAGTTCCGCAGTAACCTCTCCAAGCTCCTCGACGATGTCGCCAGCAAGCGCGAGCACGTCGTGATCACGCGAAACGGCAAGCCGGCGGCGGCGGTGGTGCCGATCGACGAGTACGAGGCGCTCGAGGAGACGGCTGAGATCCTTTCGGATCCCGAGACCGTGGCGGCCATCGAGGAGGGTCTGGCCGACTTCGAGCGGGGTGACTACGTCGACCTCGCGACGGTTCGCGAGGATCTGGACCGCCGACGCTCCGGCTGATCCGATGGCGAAGGTCGTGGTCGGCCGCCACGCGCGGCATGAGTTCGAGCGGCTCGACTGGGTTCTTTCGGATGCGATCTGGGAGGCAGTGCTGATGCTCGGGTACGAGCCGTTCGCGGGAGGGGCTCTTCGTGGTCGATTCCTCGGACTCCGGTCCCTGCGAGTGGGGGTCTACAGAGTCATCTACGAACTACGTGACGGCGACAAGACCGTCCGCGTGCTCGCCGTGCGTCACCGGTCGGTTGCCTACGACTCAGACCCTCGCTGAGGCGTAGCCGGTATGCGGTCGCGCCCGCTCAGCC
>JBPCOO010000128.1:0-18020 GCA_051000155.1 Solirubrobacterales bacterium
CTCGACTTCACCGACTTCAAGGTCTCGATCAAGTCGACCAACGTCCCCAACACGATCGCCGCCAACCGCAAGCTGTCGGAGCGGATCGCCTATCCGCTCCACCTCGGGATCACCGAAGCCGGGACCAAGTGGTCGGGCTCGCTCAAGTCCGCGGTCGGCCTCGGCACCCTGCTCGCCGACGGCATCGGCGACACCGTCCGGATCAGCCTCTCGACCTTCCACGCCGAGGAGGAGGTCAAGGTCGCATGGGAGATCCTCACAGCGCTCCAGCTCCGCGAGCGCGGTCCGGTTCTGATCGCCTGCCCGACCTGCGGCCGGCTCCAGTTCGACATGGACACCGTCGTCGCCGAGATCGAGCAGCGGCTCGAGGCCTACAAGGATCCGATCGAGGTGGCGGTGCTGGGCTGCGCGGTCAACGGCATCGGCGAGGCCTCCCACGCCGACTTCGGCATCACCGGCGCCAAGAACGAGGGCCTGATCTTCGCCCACGGCAAGCCCCTCCGCAAGGTCCACCAGGAGAGCCTGGTCGACGCCCTGTTCGAGGAGATCGACAAGTCCGTCGGCGCCGGCGGTAAGGTCGACTTCGACGAATCCGAGTCCGCCGAGGGAGCCGAGTGGCTGGCGCGGATCGAGGAGGAGAACGCCGGCGACCTCACCCCCGAGAAGCTGGCGGCGATGGAGGCCGAGGCGGCGAAGGAGGGCGAGGACATCACCGCCGACCTGGCTGACGAGGGCGACCGCGAGGGCACGCCGCGCAAGGCCAAGAAGGTCGAGCTGGGCGAGGACGCCTCGCCGACCGCCGGCCGGCGGTTCACCCGGGCATAGGCGACTCCCCGAGGGGGGCAGGGCTCGCGCGTCTCGAGGCCGTCTCACCGGCTGCTCCCATGGCGTGTGAGCAAACTGTTAGGGTTCTGCGGGTCGATCACTCACACCGGGGAGGCCGTACGCGCGCAGCGTCGAAGCTCATCCCCGAGCGATCGGACGATCGATCCGCATGAGACCTTCGAGAGCCCACATCGCCCCTCGCACGCTCACGGCCACAGCCCTGGCGCTGCTCGCCGCGGTCGCGCTGATCGGGGTCGGCGTCGCCGGAGCCAAGAAGCTGACCGCCAATCCCGCCAACCATCCAGAGCTGCTCAGCCAGAAGATCGACCGGAGCCGTTACGACAGCGCCAGCCATTGCGTCAAGCGGGTGCCGAAGGGGTCGAAGCAGCTGGCGCGGTTCATGGGGCGCTACAGCCGCCGCAGCGCGGCCGTGGGCTTCATTCGCTGCGAATCGCTCGGGTCCGGATTGAGCGTCCACTCCGAGGGTCGCGCCGTCGACTTCGGCCTCGATGCCCGCACCAAGAGTGACAAGCGCGCCGCGATGAGGATGATCCGGACCTGGCTGCAGCGTGACGACGAGGGTCGTCGAGCCGCGCTCGCCCGTCGCATGGGGGTGCAGATGATCATCTACAACTGCAAGATCTGGCAGGCGGGCGAGAAGAAGATGAGCACCTACGGCTACTGCTCGGGCGGGCGTCGCGGGGTCAACCCGACCGCCGCCCACATCGATCACATGCACGTTGAGCTGACCCGCAAGGCGGCCAAGCTGAACACCTCCTACTGGCGCTACGTCCGCGGCGGGGGCGAGCCCGAGCAGGTCCAGCCCGATCCGCCCGATCAGGGCGGCATCTCCCCGCGGGCTCACTCCAGCCGGGACCGGGAACCGGGCTCGGGCGGCTGGGAGCGCGAGGCAGCTACGATCGAACGGTGGGCCCAGCAGCGGTAGCGATCGAGAAGGTCGGTCCGACGACGACCTCCGAGCTGCTGCCGCTGACGCGCGCCTACTGCGACTTCTACGGCGTCAGGCCCAGGGACGATCAACTGGTGGCCCTCAGTCGGGCGTTACTCGATGACCCTTCCGAGGGGGTCCAGTTGCTGGCACGATCTGAAGCCGTCGCGGTCGGCTTCGCGACCATCTACTGGAGTTGGTCCACCCTCGACGCGGGCCGGGTCGGCTTGCTCCACGATCTCTACGTCATCCCCGACCTCCGGGCCCGGGGCGTGGGCCGGTCGTTGATCGAAGCGAGCCGCGAAGCTTGTCGCAAACGGGGGGTCCCGAAGTTGACCTGGGACACCGCCCCCGACAACCTGCCCGCCCAGCGCCTCTACGACTCCATCGGTGCGGAGCGCTCCAGTTGGATCAACTACGAGATCGGCACTTGGTAGCTCCACCCGGACGCGGGCGCCGGGGCGCGCGGATATCCTCGGCCCTCGATGACGCGCCTGTCCAGCTACCTGCTGCCCACCCTCAAGGATTCGCCCGCCGACGCAGAGGCGCTCTCGCACAAGCTGATGGTTCGTGCCGGATTGATCCGCCAGGTCGGGGCCGGGATCTATAGCTGGCTGCCGGCCGGACTGCGGGTGCTACGGAAGGTCGAGGCGATCATCCGCGAGGAGATGGACGGAATCGGCGCCCAGGAGATGTTGATGCCGGTGCTCCAGCCGCGGGAGCTGTGGCGCCGGAGCGGTCGCGACGGCATCCCCGAGCTCTTTCGCCTGGCCGACCGCAAGGGCACGGAGCTTCTGTTGGCGATGACCCACGAGGAGAACGTCGCCTACCACGTCGCACGGGAGATCCGCTCCTACCGCGAGCTGCCCCAGATCGTCTACCAGCTCCAGACCAAGGAGCGTGACGAGCCGCGGCCACGAGCCGGAATCCTGCGCACCCGCGAGTTCACGATGAAGGACGCCTACTCGCTCGACCGCGACGCCGAGGGGCTCGACCGCAGCTACGAGCTTCACCGCGGCGCCTATCGCCGGATCTACGACCGCTGTGGGCTCGACTGGGTCGAGGTGGAATCCGACGTCGGGATGATGGGTGGGATCGGCGCCCACGAGTACATGGCTCCCTGCGGTGCGGGGGAGGATGAGATCGCGCTCGCCCCGGGCTACGCCGCCAACGTCGAGGTCGCCACGGCCACCGCGCAACCGGTGGAGCTACCACCGCCGCTGGACCAGCCGCGGGAGGCACCCACCCCGGGGTTGACCACGGTCACCGAGGTGGCCGCCGCACTCGGGGTCGCAGAGGGGGTATTGATCAAGGCGATGCCCGTGGTCGCGGAGGATCGAGGCGTGGTGATGGCGCTGGTTCGCGGCGACCACCGGCTCAACGCGATCAAGCTCGCCAACCACCTTGGCTCCGAGATCCGGCCGGCCAACGCGGATGAGATAGCCGAGGCGATCGGGCCGGTGGGCTTCGTCGGGCCGGTCGGGACCAAGGTGCCGGTGGTGGCCGACGCGGCGATCAGCGGTGCCGGATGGGTCTGCGGCGCCAACCGTGCCGACGCGCACCTGATCGGCGTTGAGCCGGGCCGCGACTTCGACTTCGAGCCCGCCGACATCCGCGCCGTGGAGGTTGGCGACACCACCGCCGAGGGGGAACAGATCAGGATCGAGCCGGCAATCGAGATCGGCAACATCTTCAAGCTCGGAACCAGGTTCTCCGACGCGTTGGGCGCAACCTTCCTCGATCCCGATGGCAAGGAGCAGTCCGTGGTGATGGGCAGCTACGGGATCGGGCCAGCCCGGATCGCGGCGGCGGCGATCGAGCAGCTGGCCGATGAGCGGGGGATAGTCTGGCCGCGGGCGATAGCACCGTGGCAGGTTCACCTGGTCTCCCTCAGCAAGGGCGGGGACGAGGTCGCCGAGGCGGCGGAGGAGCTCTACCGCACGCTCGGCGAAGCGGGGTTCGAGGTCGTCCTCGACGATCGCCCGAACGCCGGGACCGGGGAGAAGCTGACCGACGCCGAGCTTCTCGGCTGTCCCTTGCGGCTGACCGTGGGCAAGCGCGGACTGGCGGAGGGCAACGCGGAGGCTCAACTCAGGGGGGATGGGAGCGATCATCAGGTTCGGCTCGACCAAGCGGTCCACCAGATCTCGCGCTTGCTCGGCGGATGAGCGAGGGAGCGAACAAGCGACGACTCACCCGCAAGCGGTTGCTGGGCCTGGACCGCTCCGGGCCCGAAGACCCCCGCACCCGCGCCGGACAGCCGCTGAAGCCGTTCACATTCCCAAACCTGATTGGCTACGTCCGACTGGCTGCGCTGCCGGTGTTCCTGTTGATCGCCTTCAACTCCGGCGACGGTCGCGAGGCGACGGCGACGATCATCTTCGTCTCGGTTGCGCTTGGGGATCTGCTCGACGGCTTCGTCGCGCGAGCCACCGGCCAGTACAGCCGCCTCGGCGCCATCTTGGACCCACTCGTCGACCGGCTCACGATCCTCTCCGGCGCGGCGGTCTGCTGGAACTTCGAGCTGCTCCCGCGTTGGGCCCTGGTGCTGCTTGCGGCGCGGGAGGTGCTCACCCTGGCACTGGCCCAGTACGGGCTTCGTCACGGTGCCGACCTGGAGATCACCTGGGTCGGTCGGATCGCGGTCTTTCTGATCATGGGCGGGATCTTCTGGGCGATGATCACCGACTGGGTCGTGATTGAGATCGGCTTCACCATCGGGGTGGTGATCTCGATCGTGGCGACGCTCCTCTATGCCAAGGCCGCTAGGGATGAGAGCCAAGCGGCCGCAGCGTGAGCGTCTTCGCGGGCTGTGGATCGGCCCTCAGCCCCGGAAAAGATGCAGGTCAGCCCCCAAACCTTCAAGTTCCCGTTGACCCCGAGGGTCGGCGGCATATAATCGACGCCAGTCCCGCGTAGGGTCGCCGGGAGGAGTTGCAATGGAAGGTGAGAGCTGAATCGATGGACGAGACTTTTCCTGATATCGGCGCGATGGACGACGAGGAGCTGAAGCAGCTCATCGACCAATACACGCGCGAAGAGCAAGAGATCTCATACCAGCGCCGGATCCTCCACGGCCGGATCGACATCCTGCGGGCCGAGCTGGTCAATCGACTTCGAGTTGGTCACGAGGCGGGCGATGCCCTGATCACCGGCGCCGATGTCGACAAGCTCTCCGACATCCTCTCCGGTCGGGTCGACCGCGGCGACGGCTAGCCGCATAGCGGAGAGAGGGAAAGCGATGGCTCTGCACTGTCACGAATGCGGCTTCGTCAACGCCGAGGGTGCCAACTACTGCCAGAAGTGCGGTGCCTACCTGGCCCGCCCCGAGGGTAGCGACGAGCCGACCACCCTCACCTACAAGGTCGCCGAGACCGGGGACTTCGAGCCGATCGACATCGAGGAGATGGTCGAGGCCGAGGGCGCTGCAATCGTGATCCGCAGCGGCGGCGGTCGCTCAGGTGAGAGCTTTGCGCTCAACTCCGACCGGGTCAGCATCGGCCGCACGCCGGACGCCGGCATCTTCCTGGATGACGTCACCGTCTCCCGCAACCACGCTCTGCTCGTCCGCAGACGCGACGGGCTCTACGTCGACGACCTCGGCTCGCTCAACGGCACCTACGTCAACCGGCGGCGGATCGAATCCCACCTGCTCAGCGACGGCGATGAGATCCAGATCGGCAAGTTCAAGTTCAGCTATCTGGAGCGCTGATGTCGGAGGCAGTCAGAGAGAGTGATGCCGCGGCGGTCCGGGAGCATCCGGGGGAGGCTCCGAACCGCGCCGACGCCAACGGCCGTCGCACCGAGTCGGCTTCGCGTCCCCGCAAGGCGCTGACGATCGGGGCGGTCTGCAAGATTCTCCGCCAGGAGTTCGATGACATCTCGATCTCCAAGATCCGCTATCTCGAGGACCAGAAGCTGCTCAGCCCGCGTCGGACCCAGGGCGGCTACCGCCTCTACAGCCAGGCCGACGTGGACCAGCTCCGGGCGATCCTGCGAATGCAGCGAGACGAGTTCCTGCCGCTGAAGGTGATTCGCCAGGAGTTGGTCGCCGGCAAGATCGCGGGTACGCGGGCGCCGCGGGAGGGCAGCTCCCGGCAGGCGACCTCGTTGCAGGAGACGGGCGAGCTGATCGGTGAGACGGAGCTGATGGAGCAGACCGGGGCGAGCGCGGAGCTGTTGCGCGAGCTCGAGGACTACAAGATCATCGAGTCCCGCAACGCGTCCGGCAGCCGCGCCTACGATCACAACGACCTCGAGCTGGTCCGGGCGGCGGCCGAGCTGGCGCGCTTTGGCGTTCATGGGCGCAACATGAGGATCTTCAAGACGGCGGCGGACCGGGAAGCGGCACTGCTGGAGCAGATCCTCGGCCCGTCGCTGCGTTCGCGTAGCCACGCGCGTCGTAGCGAGGCGGTCGAGAGTCTCGAGGGCCTGGCCGCCACCTGCACCCAACTCAAGCACCTGCTGTTGGTCCGGGACCTGCGGCGGATCAAGGGTTGAGCTCTTGGCTGCCGGGCCGGTCGACTGATGGCGGAGGTGACCCGCACGCGCGAGCTGGATGTGGCGCCGGAGGAGGTGTGGAAGCTGGTCGCCGACCCCTACAACCTGCCCCGCTGGTGGCCGGAGACGGTCCGGGTGGAGAGCGTCGATGGCCAGCCGGGAACCAGGCGCAGTCGCTTCACCCAGGTCCTGGAAACGGCCAAGGGCAAGCCGGTTCGGGCTGACTACCGCTGCACTCAAGCCACCCGCCCGCAGCGGTTGGTGTGGAGCCAGGATGTCGCGGGGACACCCTTCGAACAGTTCCTGCGCGAGGCCGGACTGGCCTTCGAGCTGGAACCGCGCGCGGAGGGGACCCGGGTGAGCCTCACCGGCAGCCGCACCCTGCGCGGCCTCTCCAGGCTCGGCTCCCCAATGATGCGGCAGGCGACCAAGCGCACCCTCGATCGTGCCCTCGATGGGATCGCAGTCGCCTTGGGCACGGACTAGCGCAGTGATTCCCGTTCCCGCAACCGCCGACGATGCGGCTAACGACGGCGCTGGATCGTGAGCGCGGCGGAGCTACGGCGGGACACCGTCTGGTGGGGCTGGGGCAGGACCGAGGATAGGCCGAGTCTCGGCGACGGGCCGCGGGCGATGCTGGCCGATCGGCTCGGCGAGCTGGAGCCTGCCGACCGCGCGCGGATGAGCGAGGTCGAGCTGCCCGAGGCGCAGCCGGTCCCGAGCGCGGTGGTCTCGGCGACCGGGGGAGAGGGCGCCGTCAGCACGAGTCGGGAGGACCGGATTCGCCACGCCGCGGGCAAGAGCTACCCGGACCTGGTCCGCCTGCGGCGAGGCACGCTGGTCGAGGCTCCGGACGCGGTGATCGCACCTCCTGATGCGAGCAGCGTCGCCGCGGTCCTGGAGGCGTGCGCGCGGGAGCATGTCGCGGTCGTCCCCTTCGGCGGCGGCACCAGCGTCGTCGGCGGCGTCCATCCGGCGCGGCGGGAGTTCGACCGGCTGATATCCCTCGACCTCGAGCGCATGCGGCGGGTTGAGGTCGATCCCGTCTCGATGACCGCCACCCTGGGCGCCGGCCTCCGCGGCCCCGAGGCCGAGGCGGCACTGGCTGGCCACGGCGTCACCCTCGGACACTTTCCGCAGTCGTTTGTCTACGCCACCATCGGGGGGTTCGCGGCTACCCGCTCGGCGGGTCAGGCATCGACCGGATACGGCCGCTTCGACGAGATCACGACCGCCCTGCGGATGCAGACCACTCGAGGAGAGCTGGCCACCCTCCAGACTCCGCACACCGCCGCCGGCCCGTCGGTGCGCGAGTTGATCGTCGGCTCGGAGGGTACCCTCGGGGTGATCACCGAGGTCAGCGCCCGCGTCCGTCCGGCTCCCGCTTCCAAGCGCTATGAAGCATGGTTCGCGCCGGGCTGGGAGGCCGGGATCGAGATCGGTCGTCGGCTCGCCCAAGAGGGCGTCAGCCCCGACGTGTTTCGGCTCTCCGACCGCAACGAAACCGAGGTATCGCTCGAGCTGGCGGGCCTCCAAGGTGCGCGTAAGAACCTATTCGAGGGCTACCTCAAGCTCCGCGGACGCGGGGACGGCTGCATGATGATCTGCGGTTGGGAGGGCGAGCGGGAGGCGGTTTCCCGGCGGCGCGAACTGAGTGCGGCGATCCTCCGCCGCGAGGGCGCGGTGCCGCTGGGCCGGGGAGCCGGCGATTCCTGGGCCGAGGGGCGGTTCGAGGGGCCCTACCTACGCGACGCCCTGATGGATGCGGGGGTGATGGTCGAGACGCTCGAGACCTCTCATACCTACTCCGAACTGGGAGAGCTGTACCGGGGGGTGGGCGAGGCGCTGAAGGCGGCGATGGCGGAGCGTGGTGCTCCGGGGCTCGTGATGTGCCACGTCTCCCATATCTACCGCGACGGCGCATCGCTGTATTTCACCTTCCTCAGCGCCCGCAATCCCGGGGCGGAGATTGAGCAATGGCACACGATCAAGAGCGCGGCCTGCTCGGCGATCGTTGACGCGGAGGGAACTATCACTCACCACCACGCGGTCGGTCGCGACCACGTCCCCTACATGCGCGCCGAAATCGGGGAGCTGGGGGTGGAAGCGCTTCGCGGGGTCAAGGAACGCCTGGACCCGGCGGGGATCATGAATCCGGGGAAGCTCCTGCCTGCCTGAGGCCCCGGGCTCAGCCTTCGGCGGCCGGCTGCTCTTCGACCAGGGGGATGTCGCCGCGCGCGAGGGTCTCGCCAGTCAGCGGGATGATCGGAACGCCGTCCTCCTCGGCGGTCTTGATCTGATCGGCCAGCTCCCGGGTGCCGCTCTCGGTCACGGCGACGAACTGCGCCGCTCCCGCGACGGCCGACGCCACCGGAGCGGGGATCGGATACTGCTCCTGGATGCGGCCGTTGCTGCCGGGATCGAGCTCGGCCACGGGATAGCCCGCCGGAGCCCTGGTGTCGTTGACCACCAGCCAGAGGATGTAGCGAGCCTTGTCCGAGATGTTCGGGTCGAGCCCGTCCAGGGTGAGGTCGGCGAACAGGGTGGTGTTGGCCACGTCGAAGTTGGCGCGGCCGGCCACCCCGCTGCCGCCGACCGGCTGCAAGGTCACCGGGGTGGTCTCACGCTGGGCGTCGAAGCCGGCCACATCCTCAGCGGTGACCTGCTCCGGCGGGATCCCGAGCGCCTCGGCGACGGTCTCGCGCTGAGCATCGCTGATCTCGGCCTCCGCTGACGCCGCGCCGTCGTCGCTCGAGAAGGCCCCGGCCACCGCCAGGATTACGAACAGGAGGATGATCGCCGAGCCCACCCCGGCCGCGATCAGGCGGGCGTGGCCGAGCCGAGTGGGGAAGCGCTCGTCCGGGACCGCGTCAGCGCCGGAGCCGGCTCCGTCCGGGACGTCCGCGCCGGTGACGGAAGGCTCGGATCTCCCCGGCAGACGGCCGGGTAGCTTTGGCCTCCGCGGCCCGCGGGAGGAACCGCCAACCGACTTCGCCACGGGCCCGGCGGCGGCGCGCTTGCGCTCGCCTCGGGCTTCGGGAAGACGTGGCAGCTTCGCCTCCGGCGCGATCGCGGTGATCTTGGTCGAAATCAGCTCCGCCAGCTCGCGGGTCCCGGCGTCCGACTGGATCTGACGGACCGCATCGGCGCGGCCGATCGGATCCGCCTGCCCGACCAGGTAATCGGTCAGATCGACCTCTTCGTCGGGGTTCCGACCGCCGAGCGCCTCCAGGGTGGTGCGGGTCCGCTCCCGTACCTGATCCTCGCTGATCCCCAGCAAGCCGGAGATATCCGCATAGCTCTGCCCGCGCTCGCACAGGAGTTGGAGCAGAGCGCGCTGTTCGGGATTCAAGCTCACGCCCACAAGCCTACGCACTCCAACTCTTAGGCGGCGCCGATGGGTACATTCAGCCGATCACCGCCCGTCTCCACAAGCACCTCTCCCGCTTCCCCGGGGCGATCATGGTCGCTGCGCTGCTGGTCGCGATCGGACTGGGAGTAGTCGCCACGGTCGCCGTCCCCGACCTCTCTCCGCGGACCCTCAGCGTGCCCGGGAGCGAGAGCGAGCGGGCACGAACCGCTCTGGCCGACGAGCTCGGCTACGATCCCGTCCCCGCCGTCAGACTGGTGCTCACGGCCCCCGAGGGCTTTGGCGATCCCGCCAGCGAGGTAGCGGTGGCGACCCTGCTCGACTCGACCAGGTCGGTGGACGGGGTCGCCGCGGTGGTCGAGGGTCCGCGTTCGGAGGATGGGATGACGACGACGCTGCGCGTGCACTTTCCGATCGACACCGAGCCGGATGAGATCTCCGCCGCCGTGGCCGAGCTGCGCGCAACGCTCGATCCCGGCCTGCTGGAGTTGGCGATCGCCGGGCCGGTCCCGGTTGCCGTCGAGCTCCGCGACCAGCTCACCGCGGATGCCCTCGAACTCTCGGTGCTGGTCGTGCCGCTGGCGATTCTGCTCCTGGTCGCGGTCGCGGGGCTCCGATTTGGTCTGCTGGCGTTCTTCTGTGGGGCGCTGGGGGCGGTTCTGGCCCTCGGCGGCGCCCTGCTCGCGACGGAGCTGCTCGACGCCTCCCCAGCGGCCGTTGTGGCCGCGGCCCTCTGCGGCCTGGTGGTGGCTGCGGAGACCTCCCTCGGCCTCATCCTCCGCTACCGCGAGGAGGGAGCCGAGCTGGGGGCCGGGGGCGAGGCGATCGAATATTCGATCGCGGCCTCGGCTCGCGGCTTGTGGCTGGGGTCGGTAGCGGTGATCGGCACCGGCGTGGCTCTGACCCTGACCCGGGTCGATCCGATCTCCTCGATCGGCCTCGGAGTGGTAGTCGCCGGTCTGGCTGCTGGGCCGGCCGCGCTCGTGGTGACCGCCGCTGCACTCGCGTTAGGCGTCGGCGAGCCCGCGGGGTCTCCGATGCCGATGGTGCCAGCCGATGACCCGCCGCGCGAGGCGTCCCGGCCGTTCCGGGCGCTGGTCGTCCTCGCCGGCTCCCGGCTGCGGGCGCTGGCGGTGGTCGCGGTCTGCGCTGCAGCTCTGTTGTTCGCCTCCGCCGAGATCGATCGACTCGGCGCGGTTGGCACCTCCGCCGCCGAGCTCGAAGCGAGCGAGATCGGCGCGGCGGAGGAGGCGCTCGCGGGCGCCTACGGTCGAGGGGCGAGCGCACCCATCTTCATCGCCGTCGACGGGCCGCCCGAGGCGCCAACTACGACGATCTATCGGGACGCCATCAGCCGCCTCGACGGGGTCGAGTCGGTCGCGGGGGGGACGATGGCCGGAGAGGGGGCCCTGATCGAGGTGATCCCGTCGGGTAGGGCACTGTCGCCCGCGGCTCAGCGCACCGTCGAGGCGGTACGAGGTCTTCCCGACGCGCCGGTGGAGGCTCGTGTCTTCGGCCGCCCGGCCGCCTTGGTCGATGCGCGCGAGCGACTTGAAGGGAGCCTGCCGCTGGCGGGGCTGCTGGTGCTGCTTGCGAGCGCGGCGCTGGCGACGGCGGTGCTCCGGGCCCCCTATGCGCCCCTGTTGGTGTTGGTCGCCGCCGCGCCCGCCCTCGCCGCGCTCGGGCTCCTGCAGCTCGTATTCGGGCAAGGAGCGCTCACCGGGCCGCTCGGCTACGAGCCACTGGGCGCCCCCCACCCGGGGGGGACGGTCCTGGTGGGAGTGGCGCTGCTTGCGATCGGGCTCTATAGATCGCTCTGGTTTGCCGCTGCCCTCGATGGTGAGCGTGACCTCGGCGCTGCGGCCCGGGGGGCGCTCGCCCGGGCCGGTGCGATCACGATTGGGCCGGCGATCGCGGTTGGGATCGTCGCCGCGGTCTTCGCCGGCGCCTGGATCGGCAGTGATCTGGTGGTCGCCAAAGAGGTCGGCTTCGGCCTGGCGGTAGGGCTACTGGCTGACTCGCTCGTGGTCCGCCCGCTGCTCGGACCGGCTCTCGCGCGCCTCGCGATTCCCCGCTGAGCGGAGCCGCGCCGAGATCGTCCAAGGGACCGCATGCCTTCCCCGCTTCGGCCTCGACGCAGTCGGCGGCGCAGGGTCCACTAGCCTCCCGCCGGTGCGCCGGACCAGCGAACGCGATCAACCCCTCACCGATGGCATCTCGGCGACGCTCGGGATCGAGGGCTACGAGGTGATCTCCGAGGAGGAGGCGACGGCGCGCCTGCCGGTCAGCGACAGGGTTCGCCAACCGTTCGGGATCGTCCACGGCGGCGCCTACGCGGTCCTCGCCGAAACCTTGACCTCGAGAGCGACCTGGGAGGTCGTCGGCCCCCGGCGGGGCGCCTTCGGCCAGTCCAACAACACCTCCTTCTTCCGGCCGGTGTCGGAGGGCATCGTCCACGCGAGGGCGCGGGCGATACACCGGGGGCGGACGAGCTGGGTCTGGGATGTGGAAATGCGCGACGAGGAGGGGCGACTGTGCGCGGCCTCGCGGATGACGATCGCGGTCCGGGAGATCGAGCCCGACCAGGACGACCGGTACTAGCTGCGGTAGCAGTTGGTGATTGGCAGCCTGCGATCGCGCCCGAAGGCCTTCGGGGTGATCTTCACCCCCGGGGGAGCCTGGCGACGCTTGTACTCGGCCCGATCGACCATGGCGATGATCCGGTGAGCGAGCCGCTCGTCGATGCCGTCCCTCACCAGCGCCGGCAGGTCGGCGTCCTCCTCGACGTAAAGCTCGAGCGCTCGGTCGAGCACCTCGTAGGGTGGTAGCGAGTCGCTGTCGAGCTGTTCGCCGCGCAACTCCGCGGTCGGCGGACGCTCGATCACCGAGGCCGGGACCAACTCCCGCCGCGCCCGCCGATTGCGATCGCTGACCAGCTCGTAGACCGACAGCTTCGGCACGTCCTTGATCGGGGCGAAGCCTCCGGCCATGTCCCCGTAGAGGGTCGCGTAGCCGACCGACATCTCCGACTTGTTGCCGGTGGTGACCGCGAGCCAGCCGAACTTGTTGGAGAGCGCCATCACCAGCGTTCCCCTGATGCGGGCCTGGATGTTCTCCTCGGCGACCCCGGGCTCGGTCCCCGAGAATTCCCCCGCGAGCGCCTCGGTGAACGCCTCCATCATCGGCTCGATTCCCAGCTCGATCAGCCCGCAGCCAAGGTTGCGGGCAATCGATCGTGCGTCCTGCTGGGTTTCATCGGCAGAGTAGGGCGAGGGCATGACCACGCAGCGGACGGCGTCTCCTCCGAGCGCGTCGGCGCAGAGCATCGCCACCAGGGCCGAGTCGATCCCGCCGCTGAGGCCGAGCACGACCTCCTCGAAGCCGTTCTTGCGGACGTAGTCGGAGATCCCCAGCTCGAGCGCGGCGTAGACCTCCTCGATCTCACCCAGGACCGGCGCGATTCCACCGGAAGGGGCCTCGTGCCGGGCGAGGTCTCCGGTGCGACCGTCCTCCGCGGACGCCGCGTCGGCTCCGGCGTCGGAGGGATCGTCGCCGCCGGTGGTCGAGAGGCTCGTGAGCACCGGCGCGTGGCGGTCGGCCGCGTCCTCGCTCAACTCCACCTGCCTGCCGGGCAACTCCAGCTCGCAAACCAGCAGCTCCGAGCTGAACTGGCGGGCTCGGGCGATCGTCGTCCGGTCCGGGCCGACGATGACGCTGTGTCCGTCGAAGACGAGCTCGTCCTGGCCCCCGACCGCGTTGCAAAGAGCTACCGGGCAGCCACACTCCTCGGCCCGGTCGGCCACCAGCGACTCGCGGTCGAAGCCCTTGCCGCGGTGGTAGGGGGAGGCGGAGGCGTTGACGATCAGCGACGCACCCGCGAGAGCCTCGCTCGAGGCGGGAGGTCCCGGAAACCAGATGTCCTCACAGACCGTCAGACCGATCTTGATCCCGCCCAGCTCGAGCAGGGCGCCGCCCGGACCCGGCTCGAAGTAGCGCCGCTCGTCGAAGACGCCGTAGTTGGGGAGGAGGACCTTGTGGTAGTCGGTCACTCGCCGACCCCGCGCGCAGATCGCGAGGCTGTTGCGGAGCCTTCCCCCGCCGGTTGGGCAACCGACCAGGGCAACGATGCCCGACGCGGCCTCGGCGACCCGTTCGAGCGCATCCTCGGCGTCGGCGACGAAGTGACGGCGCAGTAGGAGATCCTCGGGCGGATAGCCGGTGATCACCAGTTCCGGAAGCACGACCAGATCGCACCCGGCAGCGCGCGCTCGCTCGATCGCCCGGGCTGCCAGCTCGGCGTTGCCGGAGATGTCGCCGACGATCGGGTTGAGCTGGGCGAGGGCCAGCTTGAGGGTTGGGTCCGGCACGCCACGATTATCGCCGAGCTCGAGGGTCACCGCGCTCCGCACCTTCGAGCCTTGATCGGGGTTTAGGGGTCGGGGTAAGCTGACCGGCTCCCCTCGAGCGTCCAGATGAAGCGACTATTCACCATCACAACCGCGCTCGTGGCGGCCTGCTTCCCAGGCGTCGCGATCGGCGCCGCACCCACGGCCGATGGAGCGAGCCAGACGCTGGCGGCGGTCGAGGCCCTGCTGGATCCGGGACCCTCCCGCTCGCCCGATGCGGCTCGGGGCTCGGGGGCGGGGACCGGGCCTGCTGCTGCTCGTTCGGTCACGCTCCTCCTGCGCCGACTCGATCGGGTGCTGCCGCAACTCGAGCGTCCCGAGCGCCGTCGCGCCCGCTCGATTCTCGCCCGGCCCGATCGCAGCGGCGACGGGGACTACTTCGGTCGCGAGGCCGCCGGCTCGCCGGTCTGCGACGGAGGCGTCTGCGTCCACTGGTCGAGGTCCAGGCGAGCCGCACCGCCGGGGGCTGACGCGACCGGAGACGGGATCCCCGACTTCGTCGAGCAGGTCGCCGCCGCCGCCGCTCGCTCCCATGAGGTGCAAAACCAACAGCTCGGCTGGCGCGAGCCGCTGCCCGACGGACGCCAGGGGGCGCGAGGCAAGGTCGGGGGGAGCGGGCAGTTGGATATCTACCTCTCCGAGCTCGGCAACTCGGTCTTCGGCTACGCCGCGGTCGACCCCGGTTCGCGCGGTCGCCGTCGCCCCGGCTACCTCGTCTTGGACAACGACTACCGGGGCTTCAAGGGAGATCCACTAGCGCTGATGCAAGTCACCCTGGCCCACGAGTACAACCACATCCTCCAATTCGCCTACGACGTCGCCGCTGATGCCTGGCTGTTCGAGTCGACCGCGACCTGGATGGAAGAGCAGGTATTCCCCGATGTCGACGACTACATTGCTTTCGTCAGGAACTTCGCCCGAGCCCCGGCCTACCCGATGGCCGAGCCCAACGGTCGCCGACCGGTGAAGATCTATGGCTCGGCCGTCTGGAGCCACTGGCTCAGCTCTCGCTACGGACCGCGGGTGGTGCGGGACGCCTGGGATGGGGTCAGGGGGGTGGAGCCCTCGGGATCGGCGACGGCGGCGTTCGAGCGCGCGCTGGGGACCGGCGTGAGCTTCTCGGCCGAGTTCACCGAGTTCGCGGCAGCGACCGCCGAGTGGAGCTCCGATGCGAGCTTCCCCGATTCCGCGCTCTACCCCGGCGTGCGTCGAAGCAAGGTCAGCCAGGGCGCGAACGAGCTCATCAGAGGTAGGCTCGATCACACCGGCTACGCCCTCGTCAACGTGCGTCCCGGGGCGGGCTCGGAGCTCGAGCTGACGGGCAAGATCGAAAAGGGCGTCAGTGGTGGCATGGCCCTGGTGGGCAGGATCGGGCCCCGGGTTGGCGGCGAGGTGGTGCGCGAGGTGTTGCATCTGCCCGCGGGTGGCCGTGGCAAGATCACCCTGACCGACCCCGCACGCTTCGACCGGGTCACCGCCATCGGGGTCAACGGCGACACCAGCGTTGACGACCGCGGGCGCTACACAGCCGACGGCGCCCGCGTCAAGCTGAAGCTGGAGATGCGGCGCTGACTACACGCCGGAGGTGCTTATCGGTCCGCCCCGCAACGGGGCGGCAAGCGCAGCGCCATCAGCCGGCGGCGACCGACACAGGAATGCCGTTGAGGACGGCGTTGCCGGAGATCGGGTCGACCAGATTCTCATCGGTGAGGACATTGGAGTTGACCCCCGGGTGCTCGGAGGCGGTGGCGAGCCGCAGGTCCGGGTCGTCGTGGCCCCACCCGTGGGGGATCGAGACGACCCCGGGGCGGATCGCGTCGGTCACCTCGACCGGAACGATGATCTCGCCCGCCTTCGAGCTGACCCTGGCCTCACCGCCATCGATCAGGCCGAGTCGCCGGGCGTCGGAGGGGCAGACGTGCATGGTGCAGCGCTCCGGTCCGCGAACCAGGTGGGGCAGGTTGTGCATCCAGGAGTTGTTGGAGCGGAGGTGGCGACGGCCGATCAGGACCATCCCCCCGTTGCGCTCTTCGGTCAGGCTCGCCGCCAGGCGCTCGAGGTCGGCGGTGATCAACGGCGGGCAGAGCTCGACCTTCCCCGACGGGGTCCGCAGCATCTCGGGCAGCCGCGGGGTGAGCGGACCGAGGTCGATTCCGTGGGGCCGGGCCTGCAGCCCCTCGAGCGAGAGCGCGGTGCCGTTGCCGCGGCCCTCGGCTCGACCGATCCCGGCGCCGTAGGGACCGCAGCGCAGCATCAGATCGACGATCCGATCGGGTCCCTCCAGCCCCTCCAGCGAGGCGAGCACATCGGCGGGCTCCATCCCCTCCACCGGGGAGCCGGGGGTGACCGTCTCTCGCCGTGCTGCCTCGAGCGCGATGAAGTCGTCGATCGCGGCGACGTCGGCATCGTGACCCTGCCCGCTGACGACTCCCAACAGCCGCAGCATCGTCTTCCATTCGGGCTGCATCCCCGGGCGCATCTCAAGCGACGGCGGGGTGTAGTTGGCGATGTTGCGGATCGAGAGCTGGTACAAGGCGAGGTCGTAGTGGCTGCGCTCCAGTGGCGAGGGCACCGGCAGGACGACATCGGCGAGCGAGGTGGTTTCGTTGACGTAGCAGTCGATCGAGACCATGAACTCCAGCGAGCGCAGCGCCTCGCGCAGCCGGCGGGAGTTGGGGGTGGAGATGATGGGATTGCCGGCGACGGTCAGCAACGCCCGGATTTGGCCCGGTCCGGGGGTCTCTATCTCCTCCGCCAGACAGGCGACCGGCAGCTCGCCGAAGGCCTCGGGCAGCTCCCGGACACGGCTCCGCCAGCGACCGAGCTGGAAGGGCCGCCCGTGCCCGTGCTCGCCGTTGGCGTTGGCTTGGCCCGCGGCGGCCAGCGGGAACATCGCCCCCCCGGGGCTGTCGAGGTTGCCGGTGATCGCGTTGATCACGTCCACCAGCCAGCTCGTGGTCGTGCCGAACTCCTGGGTGGTGGTCCCGATCCGACCGTAGACGGCGGCGCTTGGGGCCGCCACCAGCTCGCCGGCGATCCTTCGAATCGTCTCGGCCCCGATCCCGCAGGCCTCGGCAACCGCCTCGGGACCGAACGGCTCCAGGTGCTCGGCGATCCGGTCGAGGCCGGCGACGTGCTCGGTGGCCGAGCCGGCGTCGATCCCGTGCTCGTTGCAGATCGCGTGGGCGATCCCGGCGAGCAGGTGGGCGTCGCGCCCCGGAAGGATCGGCAGGTGCTCGTCGGCCGCCTCGGCGGTGCGGCTGCGGCGGGGATCGACGACGACGATCCTGCCGCCGCGCTCATCGACCGCCCGCAGACGGCCGCGGAGGTCCGGGGCGGTCATCAGCGAGCCGTTGGAGGCCAGGGGGTTGGCGCCACAGATGAGCAGGTAGTCGGTCCTGTCGATGTCGGGGATCGGGATCGAGAGGCCGGCACCAAACATCAGCGCCGAGGAGACCTGCTTCGGCATCTGATCGACGCTCGAGGCGCTGAAGATGTTGCGGGAGCCGGTCGCCTTCAGTAGCGCGCGCAGGTGGATGGCGCCGTCGAGGGTGTGGGCGTTAGGGTTGCCGAGGTAGGCGCCGACCGCGTTGCGCTCGCCGCTGGCGAGCATCGGGGCGAGCCCACGGTCGATCGCCTCGAAGGCCTCGTTCCAGCCCGCCTCCACCAGCTCGCCGTCGCGGCGGACGAGCGGTGTGGAGAGACGATCGGGATCGTGGTGGAGCTCGGCCAGGCTGGCGCCCTTGGGACAGATGAAGCCCTCGGAGAAGACGTCTGCGGCGTCGCCCCGAACCTTGGTGATCTCGCGACCCAAGAGGGTGATCTCAAGCCCGCAGGTCGCCTCACACAGCGGACATGTCCTGTAGGTGGTCGTTGACGCCGAGGCTCCCATCGGAAGCGATTGTGTCAGAGGGTGGGGGAGAGGGTCAGCGGAGGCCGCTGCGCCAGAACGAGGTCTTCCCCCGTGCGC
>JBPCOO010000243.1:0-9628 GCA_051000155.1 Solirubrobacterales bacterium
TTTCTGAGTCCAAGCCAGACCGTCGAGATCAACGTCCAGCTTGCGAAGGAACTGGGGCTCGGCAACGGTCAGACGGTGAATGTCGTCGCTCCCAGCGGTAAGAGCGTGCGGGCTTCGGTCGCAATCCGGGAGCGGATTGCTGACGGGACCGCGTTCTTGATCGAGGGGACGGCTGAGGATGGAGCCAATCAGCTCGGGAATGCTCGCTTCGTCAGGATCGAGGCGGCACCCGACGAAGGGGGCGCTCCGGCGGAGCCGGTCGAGCAGCTTGGAGTCAGCGAACGGGAGCCGGTCGAGTGGTGAGCGTGCTCGAATCGCTGCTCCTCGCCGACACGAGCTTTGCCGAGGCGAGCTGGATCATGGTGGTCAAGTCGCTGGTGATCTTCGTCGTGATCCTGCAGATCGTCCCGGTGGTGCTGTTGATCGAGCGCAAGCTGCTGGGCCGCTTCCAGGCCCGCTACGGACCCAACCGGGTCGGGTTCTTCGGGATGATGCAGCCGCTCGCCGATGTGCTCAAGCTGATCACCAAGGAGTCCTACAAGCCCGACAACGCTGTCCCGGTGCTATGGGCGATCGCCCCAGCCCTGGTCATCCTCAGCGCTACCGCCACCCTGGCGATCATCCCCTTCGGCGACGTCAACAACGGCGTCGGCTTCTACGGGATCGACGTCTCGATCGGGGTCCTCTACGCGTTCGCCTTCGGCTCGATCGCCTTCTACGGCCTCCTGCTCGGCGGCTGGGCGAGCGGCTCCAAGTACAGCTTCATGGGGGCGATGCGCTCGGCCGCCCAGCTCATCAGCTACGAGATCTCGATGGGGCTGGCGCTGTTGGGCGTGGTCATGATGGCCGGCTCGCTCAGCCTGGTCGATATCGCCAACGCCCAGGCGGAGACCGTCTGGTACGTGATCCCACAGTTCGTCGGCTTCCTCATCTTCATGGTGGCGGGCTTCGCCGAGACCAACCGCCACCCATTCGATCTTCCCGAGGCCGACGCCGAGCTGGTCGCCGGCTACAACACCGAGTACGGCGGGATGCGCTTCGGCAGCTTCTTCATGGCCGAGTACATGGAGATGATCGTCGTCAGCGGCATCGCCACCTCGGTCTTCCTCGGCGGCTGGTATCTGCCCTTCGGGATCGAGACGCCCGCGATCTTGGGCATCTTCGTCGTCCTGGCCAAGATCTTCCTGCTGCTGATCTTCTTCATCTGGATCCGCGCGACCCTTCCCCGCCTCCGCTACGACCAGCTCATGACGCTCGGCTGGAAGATCATGCTGCCACTGGCGACGCTCAACGTGATTGTCACGGCAGTCCTCGTCACCGTCACCTGACGATTGTTGCTGAATCGGCACAATCTCTGCTTGAGCAGGCACATCGAAGCTGCGAGAATGAGGCCATGACCGACTCCGAGTTCCTGGCGCGGTTCGATCGTCACGTCGAGCGCATGGATGGCCATCTCCAGCAGGGCCACCAACTCATGACCGAGATCCGCGAGGAAATGCGGCTCTCACGCGAGGAGATCCGGTCCTCACGCGACGAGGTGCGCTCATCTCAAGAGGAGCGAGGCGACCTTCGTACCTTCATCCGCGAGATCACCGTGCGCCAGGAGCGGGTCACCCAACAGTTGGTCGAGCAGATCGCTGAAGGCACGCGCGAGCTGCGCGACGTCTCCCTGGCGAGCAGGCAGCACACGCAGGCGCTGGGTCTGATGCTCGACCGCCTCAACTGACCTGGCGGCCAGGCCACGCGGATAGAATCCGCTAATGGCGGGGAAGACGGATGAGCCGGCGCTGGCGCCGCAATCGCCGGAGGGCGAGCACCACGAGCCCTGGCGCGAGTGGTGGGGGAACCATCTGGCCGAGGTGCGCTGGCAGGCGGAGTTGGCGCGACTGCTCGCCGACCCCATCTGGCGCGGCAGAGGCGTTCCCCGGGGCAGCGGTGCGGCGGTGATGGCGATCCCGGGCTTCCTCGCCGGCGACAGCTCGCTCGGGCCGATGCGGCGCTGGCTCGCGCGGATTGGCTACGAGCCCCATCGCTCGAGGATCAGCTTCAACGTCGACTGCTCCGACCTCGCCGTCGACCGCCTCTCCAAGCGTCTGCAGAACATCGCCGAACAGTCGGGACGGGTCGCGCTGATCGGCCACAGCCGAGGAGGTCACTTCGCCAAGGTGCTCGCGGTGCGTCACCCCGATCTGGTCAGCGCCGTCGTCTCGATGGGAGCCGGACTGGACACCCCGTTCGCAATCAGCCGCCCGACCCAAGCGGCGGTGAAGGTGGTGAGGGAGTTCCACTCGCGCAGCCCCCGCCCGCCGAGCGAGCAGGGATGCATGACCGCGACCTGTAGTTGCCGGTTCGCGCGGGAGTACGACTCGGAATTCCCAGCGGAGATCCCGCTCACCTCGATCTACAGCCGCGGAGACGGCGTCGTCTGGTGGAAGGCCTGCGTCGTTGACTACGCCCGCAACGTCGAGGTCAGCGGAAGCCACGTCGGCCTCGCCTTCAACCGCAAGGCCTACGCCGCGACCGCCGAGTCGCTGGCGGCCTCCGCTTAGAGACCATCCGAAAACTCGCGCGCACCCAGGAGTTCCCGGAAAGACAGGCGCCAGGGTGCCGAGCGACGAGTTGTTGCCGGTTGCCGGAAGGTTCTCGTCGCTCGGTGTCGGGGTGTGCGTTTCCGGGGCGAGCCGGATCGGACCGTCCCGCCGCTACCGACCACGGCCGGCCAGCCGTGCCGCCAGGCTGAAGCCCGTCCGCAAGGCCCCGGCGTGGAGACCCAGCGGGCGTAGCAGCGGTTCGGTGAGCCGGGAGCGACGCGCGGGTGGCGGGCCCGGCGCGATCGGGCTCCGCCGCTCGATCCATCCGGCGAAGATCGCGTGGGAGCGCTCCGGAGCCTCCAGCGGATAGGCGTGCCCGCACCCCGCCAGCACCGCCAGCTCAGCGTCGGGGATCCGTCGCGCCAACAGCTCGGCGTTGGCGAGCGGAGACATCGCGTCCAGCTCCCCGTGCATCACCAGCGTTGGCGCGGTGATCCGCGGCAGCCGCGAGTAGGTGTCGTGGTAGACGCTTGCCCACCAGTGGCTGTTGATGCCCCGTAGGCGAGCCCGGTGCGCGTAGAAGGGCCGCAGCAGCTCCCGGGTGCGCTCCGGCTCGCTCCGGCGGAACTGCTCGGAGAGGAGCGCCGGCCCGAGCAGGCCGGGGCCGCGACTGCCGACGGCCTCGACCAGCATCCGGGCGCCGAGGCCACCGAGGCCGCGCGCATCCGGCTGGTAGGCCCGCGGGCCGCCGCAGGTCGCCCCGCCCAGCACCAACCCTCGCACCCGGTCGGGGAAGCGGATCGCAACCTCCTGGGCGACCATCGAGCCGAACGAGACGCCATACACGTGCGCGGCCTCTATCTCCAGCTCATCCAGGAGGCGGACCGCGTCGGCGGCGAGCTGATGCATCGAGGCGAGCCAAGGCGGCGCCTCGGAGCGGCCGGCGCCGCGGTGGTCGTAGAGGACGGCCTCCCACTCGGAGCTGTAGAGATCGAGCACCGGCTCGAAGATCGCCGCGCTCAGCCCGTAGCCGGTGAGGCAGAGGACCGGCTCACCGGAGCCGTGGCGCTCGTAGTAGAGCCGCGGGCGGCTCCGGGTCAACGGCATCGGGGCACCTCGAGCGCCGCGCGGGTGGATCGCTGACTTCGAATGGCCGTGCCCGGGGACGCGCTAGTCGTGGACGTAGCGTCCGGGGGCGTCCCGGATCGGGGCGTGCTTCTTGCTCCCCAGCTTGCCCGGCGCGGGGACGTAGGCACCCGAACGGCGGCCGAGCCAGCCAACCCAGTGCTCCCACCAGCTGCCCTCCTGCTCGCTCGAGCCCGCCAGCCACTCCTCGTAATCGGGCGGGTTGCCGCCCTCGTTTATCTGGAAGCTGGCGCGGTCACTGCCGGGCGGGTTGACCATCGCGACGATGTGGCCGGAGTTGGAGAGGACGAAGGTGGGGTCGGTGCCGAGGAGCTGGGTCGTCTGGTAGACGTCGGCCCAGGGGCTGATGTGGTCATTGATCCCCGCGACCACGTAGCTGGAGACGTCGATCCTGCCCAGGTCCACCGGGCTACCGCAAACCTCGGCCTTGCCGGGTTCGACCAAGGCGTTCTCCAGCGAAAGGCGGACGAAATCCCGATGGAGGCCGGCCGAAAGGCGGGTCGCGTCCGAGTTCCAATAGAGGACGTCGAAGGTCGGCGGGGTCTTGCCGAGCAGGTAGTTACTGACCCAGTAGCGCCAGACCAGGTCGTTGGGGCGCAACCAGGCGAACACTCCGGCCAGGGCGGCGCCGTCGATGTAGCCCTTGCGCGCGGACTCGGCCACGGCGGTCGCCGCGGTGGTTCGATCCATGAAGGCGCCGGCGGTGCCACCGCGCTCCTGGTCCAGCACCGCCACCCCGAGGCTGAGCCCCGCCACTCGCTTCCCCTCGCCGATGTTGCAGAGGTGGTTGACGGCCAGCGTCGCGGTGATCCCCCCGGCGCAGAGCGCGAGCAGGTGGGTCTTGGGCTGGCCGGTGATCTCCTCGATCACCCCGAGCGCCTCGATCACACCGGCGACGTAGGTATCGAGGTCCCAGTCGGCGTGCTCTTCGGTCGGGTTGCGCCAGGAGATCGTGAACAGGCGCTCGCCCTGGCCGACGAAGTACTCGAACATCGAACGACCCGGGGAGATATCGGCGATGTAGAACTTGTTGATCTGGGGCGGGACGACCAGCAGCGGGACCTCACGGACCTCCTCGGTGGTCGGCTCGTACTGGATCAACTCGAACAGCTCGCACTCGTAGATCACCGAGCCGGGGCTGACGGCGAGGTTCCCCCCGACCTCGAACGCCGACTTATCGACCTTGGTCGGGATCCGGGGCGGCTCGGAGAGATCCCGGTAGAGCTGACGCGCTCCCTTGACGAAGTTGAGGCCGCCGCTGTCGATGGTGGCCTTGAGCACCGTCGGATTGGTCCCCGGGAAGTTGGAGGGCGCGAGCGCGTCGGCGAGGTTGCGCGCGGCAAAGCGGAGCCGGCGCTCGTCCTGCCAATCGAGGTCGGCGTCATCGATCAGCCCGTCAATGGTCCCGTCGACGGCCAGATAGGACTGACAGAGGGTGCGAAACAGGGGGTTCATCCGCCAGGCGTCGTCCTTGAAGCGGGCGTCGCCACCGTCCGGCTCGACCTCGGAGCGTCCGGCGAGGATCCGCCCGAGCTCCGCCGCCAGCCCTCCGGCGCGCCCGGCAACCGCCGTGGGTCGCAGGGCCAGGTTGCGCGCCGCCTTCAGCCCCGAGCGCCCCGGTAGCCAGCGTCGCGCGGGCCCGACGGCGCTGTCGGTCAGCAGCATGTCCATCACCGCCGCCGCGCCACCCGGGTGGACGCTCTCGCCGCGGTTGGTGTTCGTCTCCGCCCCGGTCGCCGCTTCCGTCATCAGGCCCTCCCTTGGTTATCACGCTGACTCCTGACCCTACTACCGGAGAGTCCCGGTGGCGACTTTGGGGGTGCACGACCTCCCACTTCCCGACCGGATCCCGATACCGTCCCCTCATGTCCTCGCTCGACCCCCGCAAGCTCGCCGGCAAGTTGATGAACCTCCCCACCGGTGTGGCCGAGTCCCACCTGCCCCTCTGGGCGGCATCGCAGCTCGGTCGCCTCGGCCGCGATCCGCTCGAGCGGGCGATCGGGGGGCGCACGATCCTCATCACCGGCGCCTCCTCGGGGATCGGTGCCGCCACCGCGATCGAACTGGGAAAGGCCGGTGCTGAAGTGGTACTGGTGGCGCGCGACGCCGATGCTCTTGCCGATGTCGCCTCGCGGGTGACCGAGCACGGCGGCTCCGCCCGGGTCCACCCGACCGATCTCACCGACTCGACCGAGATCGATCGACTGGTTACGGAGGTGACCGAGAGCCGCGGCGGCGTGGACATCCTCGTCAACAACGCCGGCCGCTCGATCAGGCGTTCGCTCAAGCATTCGACCGATCGACCCCACGACTTCGAGCGGACGATCGAGCTCAACTACCTCGCAGCGGTGCGACTGGTCCTGGGCTTTCTCGACGGCATGAGGGAACGGGGCTTCGGCCACGTCGTCAACGTCTCCTCCGCCTCGGTCCAGGTGCGCACCCCTCGCTTCGCGGCGTACACCGGCTCCAAGGCCGCGCTCGACGCCTTCAGCGAGTGCGCGTCGGCCGAGCTGGCTCACGAGGGGATCCGCTTCACCACCGTCTCGATGCCGTTGGTGCGGACGCCGATGATCGCGCCGACCGAAATGTATTCCAACTTCCCCTCGCTCTCGCCCGAGCAGGCCGGGGAGCGGATCTGCCAGGCGATCGCCCACCGTCCGCGGCAGATCGGCACCCCCTACGGCGCCCTGGTGGGAGCGATCCGAGCGATCGATCCGGTGGTAATGGAACGGATCCGTAACCGCGGCTACCAACTATTTCCCGAGTCCGGCGGGAGTGGTTCCTCGTCCGAGGAAGAAGAGGCGACGCGTTGATGGCACGAGCTCGCCGGTGCGAGGGCAGCCCCGGTGGGTTCCCCTCGAACGCTCCGGTGCCATAGCATCGGTGTCGATGGAATCGACCCCGGCGGGCGTCAAGTCCGAGTTTCCCTATCTCGAAGACGACTCCGTCGTAGCCGTCCAGCGCGGCCCCGACCCCGGCGGTACCGGCGGCGCCTTCCGCGCCTTCGGTGAGACCCTACGCGGGCTGAAGACCACCTTTGCACGCGTTGTCGAGGGGCCTGTGACCGTCCAGTATCCGGAGGAGAAGACCCCCGTCTACCCGCGCTTCCGCGGCCGTCACAAGCTCCACCGCTTCGAGGACAGCGGTCTGGAGAAGTGCGTCGGCTGCTCGCTGTGCGCCGCCGCTTGCCCGGCGGACTGCATCCGAGTGGTCGCCGCCGAGAACGACCCCGACAGTCGCGTCTCCGCCGGCGAGCGCTACGCGGCCGTCTACGAGATCAACATGAGCCGCTGCATCTTCTGCGGCTACTGCGAGGTCGCGTGTCCGTTCGACGCGATCACCATGGGGCACGAGTATGAGTTGGCCGACTACAACCGCGGCGATCTCATCTTCACGAAGGAGATCCTGATGGCCGAATCGCTCGAGCGCACCCCGTTGCGCAACGCCGGCGAGTAGCGCCTCGCCGAGGCGCCCTACCGCTCGTCCTTTAGCTCCTTCGCCTCTCGCCGAAGCTCCTCGGCCGTGTTCGAGTGCTTTTCCGCGCGCTCGCGCCTCTCCTCCGCCTCCGATCGCTTCTCCTCGACGGCACGCTCGTGCTCGACTGCCTCGTCCTCGAGCTCAGAGGCCTTCTCCTCCGCCTCCGCCGCTCGCTGGCGGCGCTCGCGCTGGGCCTCCGCCGACTCGTAGCGGACCTCCTCGCCATCCTCGGCGGATCGATACCCGTCGTAGTGGCCTGCCAGCCGGTCGTCATCTTCGGCGCCGATGCGACCATCCTCGGGAGCCTCGGGACCCTCCGCCACCCGCTCCTTCGAATGGTTCACCTGAATCCGGTCACGGGTGACGCTGGCGCCTTCGAGCGGCACCAGATAGGTCTTGCGTCCGAGGAAGCCCGTCTTGACCGCACCGAGGACCGCCTCGCCCGAGCCGGCCTCGAAGTAGACATCCTCGAGCGTGCCAACCTTCTCGCCCTCGGGGTCGACGACGTCCTGACCCTTCCAATCCTCGATCCGCTCGACTTCGAACATCGCAACGCTCCTCCGGTTTGACGTATGAGGGCGGCCGCCCTTTCGAGGGTCGCATACCCCCGGGGCGCGAAAACCAACCGGGGCGAGGCGGGTGTCAATCGAACACGGGGCCAGGGTCCGGACCGCCCCCGACCAAGACGAAGGGCCACGCCGATCTCGCGGCGCGGCCCTGGCTTTCGTCAATCCAGGCCCCGGAACGGACGGGCCTTGGCTTGGGGTTCTCCGGTCTAGCCCTCCGGGAGGGCGACCGTGATCTTCGACTCACCGACGGTGAACCCACCCGCCAGGGCGTCGGTGCCGAAGGTGTCGTTGAGGAGCTGAGCGGCGGGCTCGCTGAGCACCACCGTCGTTCCCTCGAGCACCGCGGCGCCGAAGTTCTCATTCACCTTGAGCGGCTTGAGCGTGGTCCCGTCGAGGTTGAACAGCAGGGCGTCCTCAGCGGCGACCTCGCCGTTGGCGGTGACCGTGCCGGTCAGGGTCGACTCACCCGGGTCGATGTTGAAATCGGTCAGCTCGACCGTCGTCCCCTCGCTCGAGAGGCTCAGCCCCGATCCGTCGTGAATGATCTCGCCCTGCACGTAGGGCCGGACGTCGGAGGCCGGATCGAAGTAGCTGACGTTGCCACCCGTGATCGGGAACTTGGCCGCGCCGCCGTTCTGGGTGAACTCGGCGTCGCCGACGACTCCGGGCTCCAGCTCGAGATCGCCGAGGGCGTCGACGAAGCCCTGGTCGAAGGCCACCTCGGTCGAGATCCCGGTGAGGGTGTCGATCTCGGCGACGGGCTCAGCGTCGGGAGAAGAGGTCGCCTCCTGAGTCGTGGTGGTCGAGGACTGCGAAGCGTTGTCGGAGGACTCGTCGTCGTCATCTCCAAACGGGCCGCAGGCGGACAGGCCAAGTGCTAGCGCTGCCAACAGGGTCAGAAGCACGCTGATCTTTGATCGGGACATCTTTCCTTTCAGGTTTGGTTTCGTGGGCCGGAAGGTTGGCGAGACAAGCCATCCCTGCCCCCTACTGCGAGACCGTCCAGCGATTGGATCACCTTCCCCCAAGCTCGGATCCCCTCCGGTGGGGGGAGGACGGTCATGGGGTCACATCCCCAGTGCGGGCGCACTCTACTCGGCTCACGGGCAAAAAGAAGGGCCGCGCTGAAAGCTTCCAGCGCGGCCCTCGACCCCCCGAAGGGGTCATCTGGTCAGTGGGGTTAGCCGGTGACCGAGATCTTCGCGACACCGATGGGGAAGCCCTCTTCGAGAGCGTCGACGCCGAACGTCTCGTTCAGCAACGCAGCGGCATCAGCGGAGAGCAGGACCTCCGTGCCCTCGAGCACGGCGGCGCCACCTTCCATCGCGAGCGGCTTCAGTGTGGAGCCGTCGAGGTCGAACAGCAGGGCGCCCTCAGCGGCGACCTCACCGTTGGCGGAGACCGTGCCGGTCAGGGTGGATGCACCCGGATCGACGACGAAGTCGGTCAACTCCACCTTGACGTCGCCACTGTCGAGGCTCAGTCCGGAGCCCTCGTGGTTGATGATTCCCTGCACGTAGGGACGAACGTCGGACGACGGATCGAAGTAGGTGACGTTGCCGCCGGTGATCGGGAACTGCGCTGCTGCGCCACCCATCACGAACTTGGCATCACCGACGCCGCCCGGCTTGAGGCCGAGGTCGCCGAGGGCGTCAACGAAGCCCTGGTCGAAGGTGACCTGGGTGTTGTCGCCGGTCAGCTCGTTGATCTCGGCTACGGGATCGGCACTGGCGGTGGAGCCATCGGAGCTCGAGCTGCTGCCATCGTCGCCACAGGCGACGAGGCCGAACGCGAGGGCTGCCATCAAAAGCAGTAGTGCGCTGAATCGTTTGGTCATGTAGTCCTCTCTAATTGGTTGATTGATCAGTTTGTGATCGATCTGATTGAAGGCCCGTGTCGGGCCCG
>JBPCOO010000249.1:0-3513 GCA_051000155.1 Solirubrobacterales bacterium
CGACGCTGGATCTGAGCTTCGAGCGCAGCATGGACTCGGTCGGGATGTATCTCAACTCGATCGGGCAGGTTGCCCTGCTCACCGGAAGCGAGGAGATCGAGCTGGCGAAGCGGATCGAGCGCGGGGACATGGAGGCCAAGCAGCGCATGGTCGAGGCCAACCTGCGGCTGGTCGTCTCCATCGCCAAGGGCTACACCGGTCGCGGGCTCGGCTTCCTCGACCTGATCCAGGAGGGCTCGCTCGGGTTGATCCGGGCGGTCGAGAAGTTTGACCACAGGCGTGGCTACAAGTTCTCGACCTACGCGACCTGGTGGATTCGGCAGGCGGTGACTCGAGCGGTCGCCGACAAGTCGCGAACGATTCGGATGCCGATTCACATGATCGATCGGCTGACCAAGCTGAAGATGGCCGAGCGCGAGCTGGTGCAGCGGCTGGGTCGGGAGCCGAGCGTCGCCGAGGTGGCCGACCAGCTGGGAGTCACGGGGGAGGAGGTGCGGACGCTGCGCCGTTACAACCAGACCCCGCTGTCCCTCGACAAGCCGATCGGGGAGGACGCCGACAACGAGATCGGGGACCTGATCTCCGACGACGCCCCCGAGCCCTTCGAGCAGGTCGCCGACACGATGAAGGGTGAGGGCGTGCGGCTGGCCCTGGCGATCCTCCCCGAGCGCGAGCGGCGCGTGATCGAGCTGCGCTACGGGATCACCGGTGAGGAGCCAATGACGCTGGAGGAGGTCGGCCGCACCTTCGGGATCACCCGTGAGCGCGTCCGCCAGATCGAGACGATGACCCTGAAAAAACTCAAGCTCCTACCCCACGCGAGGAGGCTGCGGGAGGAGGCGTAGGCCGAGCGCGATCACGGGTCCGTCCGAAGGCGAACGTATGATCGGTCAATGGGCCTGACTAATCCGCGAGTACAGGGAGACTTCGGCGAGGTTGCTGCGATCGCGTGGTTGACCAAAGCCGGGGCGACGGTCTGCGCCCCGATCGGCCACAGCCCTGACTACGACCTCGTGGCTGACTTCGGGGAGGGACCGTTGCGAGTCCAGGTGAAGACGTCGCGCTTCTCGCAGGTGCCGGGACGCTTCGCGGTGCAGCTCTGCACCTATGGAGGCAACCGGTCCTGGACCGGCGAGGTCAAGGGTTTCGGTGCACATAGATGTGACGTCTTGTTCGTCTGCGTCGGCGATGGGCGTCGCTGGCTGATCCCGGCGACGGCAGTGGATGGGCGCAAGGCGATCGTGCTCGGAGGTCCGAAGTATTCGGAGTTCGAGGTGGAGCAGGAAGCGGCGTCCGCATGGATTTTCGATCCCTCGCTAGACTCCTCGGACCCGCGGGGGGGCGCCGTAGCTGGAGAGACGGGCCAGCCTGTAAAGTTGGTGGCTAAGCCTGAGTGGGTTCGAATCCCACCCCCCCCATCGGCTCCCGCGGCCGCAGTCGAGGGATCAATCGAGGCCTCGGCTGCGGGGAGGACGACGATCTCCCCGGGTCATCAGATGACGATCCCGATCGGTTGCTTTCGGGCCGCCGGTCTATCGTCCGGCGACCGACTAGGGGTCGAGGCGCTCGGGGACGGCGAGGTTCGGCTGACGCGCATCCACTCGGCCCACAAACGCTAAGGTTTCCCGCTCCGCCCGGTTAGCTCAGCGGTAGAGCACTTCCATGGTAAGGAAGGGGTCGTGGGTTCAATTCCCACACCGGGCTTGCTCTGTGTGCCGCGGGCACCCGGCACGGGTTGCCGAGCCGTTTAGGTGGAAAGGTGGCGCGGGCGCCCGGCCCAGGGCCGCGAGCCGTTCACGTCGAAGTAACGCATGAGCGCGGTTGATCGGGGACAATCGGCACATGTCCACCGAGGAGAGCTTCGCAGGGTCCGCGTCAGATGGCGATCCCCAGCGCGACCAGCCGCGCGTCTCGCGGCGCCGCGCGCTTGCCGCCGGGGCCACCGTCGCCGCCGGGGCCGCGGCGAGCGGACTTCCCGTCAACCACGTCGCCCGCGCTCGCGAGCGGCGCAAGCCGGTTGCCGAGGCAGGGGGCTTCGACTGGGGCGTCTCCTCCGGGTTCCCACTTCCCCGGGGGATCGTTCTCTGGACCAGGGTCGAAGGCCTCGATCGCACCTCGAAGCTCACCCTCGAGGTCGCCACCGATCCCGATTTCCGCAAGGTCGTCCACCGCTCGACCGAGAAGGCCCGCAAGGCCCGCGACTACACGGTCCACGCCAAGGTCGGTCGCCTCCAGCCCCGGACCGAGTACTTCTATCGCTTCGCCACCCGCGGCTCCAGCTCCCGCATCGGCCGCTTCCGCACCGCCCCCGCCTTTCGCTCGCGCGAGCCGATCCGGATCGGCTTCTTCAGTTGCCAGGCGTGGGAGGCGGGCTACTACAGCGCCCACGCCGGCCTCGCCACCGAGAAGGATCTCGATCTGGTCGTCTGCCTCGGCGACTACATCTACGAGGAGGGCACCTACGATGGCCCCCGCACCGACGACACCGGTGAGAACTCCGACGGCGATGTGCAGAAGCTCGGCGAGTATCGCCAGAAGTACCGCCTCTACCAGTCCGACTCCAACCTCCAGGACATGCACGCGGCCCACCCGTTCGTCTCGATCTGGGACGACCACGAGGTCGAGGACAACTACGCCGGGGACCAGCCTTCCTCCGCCGCGGAGGAGGGACAGACCAACTACGGCGAGCCGCGTCGGGTGAGCCTGTCGCAGCGGCGCGCCAACGGCTATCGCGCCTTCTTCGACGCGATGCCGCGTCTGCGGCGTCCCGGCGAGCCCGACCGCATCTACGGGCGCGCCCGTCTGGGGAGGATGTGTGACCTCTTCCTGCTCGACCAGCGCCAGTACCGCGATCCCCAGCCCTGCGGTGATCCGTTCCTCCAGCCCTGCCCCACCTCCGGCGCGCCCGGCCGAGCCTATCTCGGACGGGACCAGATGGACTGGCTCAAACGCGGGCTGGAGAACTCGCCCGCGGAGTGGAAGCTCCTCGGCAACCAGCTCATGGGGATGGCCTTCGATGTCGCCCCCGGCGTTCCCGTCGTGCAGGACTCATGGGAGGGCTACCGAGCCGAATGGGGCGAGCTGACCGGCCACCTGCTCGACCGCGGCATCGACGACGCCGTCTTCTTGACCGGGGACATCCACACCTTCTTCGCCGGCGAGGCGACCACCACCGGTCGCATCGACGGCACACCCGCGGCGACCGAGTTCGTCGGCGGCTCGATCACCTCGCTCGGGGTCAAGGAGACCTTCAAGGGCGCGCCGGTCGAGAACCTCGAGGCCGGCATCTTCGCCAACAACCCCCACATCAGCTACGCCGATTTCGACATGCGTGGCTACGGCGTCGTCAGCATGCGGCCGAAGGGGCTCGTCTGCGAGTTCAAGGCACCGGGATCCGCCCTGGTCGAGCCCGGTAATCCCGAGGCCGAGGTCAATCGCTTGGCGGCGTTCAGGGTGGATCAGGGGACCACCGGCGCCCAACGAATCGCCTGACGGGCCGGGAGCGCGCCTGGC
>JBPCOO010000250.1:0-9782 GCA_051000155.1 Solirubrobacterales bacterium
GCCGCCCCTCCCGAGAGCAGGGCGACGAGGCCCCCGGCCACCCCGGTGGAGCGGAGGAACTGATTGGGGAAGATGACCAGCGCCGCGAGCGCCGCTGCCACCGTCAGGGCGCTGAAGGCCACGGTCCGTCCCGCGGTTGCCATCGTCCGCCGCTGAGCCTCCTCGTAGCCGCGGCCGGCGCGCAGCTCGCTGCGGTAGCGGGCGATGATGAACAGGCTGTAGTCGATCGCCAGGCCGACGCCGAGACCGGTGACGACCTGCAGCGAGAACAGGTCGATGTCCATCACCGTAGCCAGCCCGCTGAGCGCGGCGAAGGTGAGAAGGATCGATACTGCGCCCAGCGCCAGCGGCAGGGCCGCGGCGACCGCCGAGCGGAACACCGCCAGCAAGAGCAGCAGCAGGAAGGGCGCCGCGTAGAGCTCGATTCGCCTGGTGTCCTCCTCGGTCTGCTCACCGATCTGGTAAGCCGCGACGCTGATCCCACCCGCCGTCACCTGCGGGTCGTCGGCGAACGCCTCGGCCACCGCCTCCCCGGCGGTGACCCGGTTGGCGCCCGCCTCGAGAAAGCCCACCACCAGGGCTGCGGCGCCATCGGCGGAAACCAGCTCGGATCGCCGAGACGCTCGTTCGACGGTGCCGATCCCCTCGATCGACTTCAGCCGCTCGGCCGGCGCCGCGGTCGCCGGGATCGGCGCGCTGCGACCAGCTCCCGCACCCGGCTCCACCAGCAGGAGCACCTCGGGCACGGAGTCGACCCCGACCGCTTCCTCGTAGCTCGCGTAGGCGCGCTCGACCTCGGAGTCGGGATCGGAGATGTCAAACGGCTCGGTGCGCTCGAAGACTCCGGCGGCGAACGGTGCAGCCGCCAGAACCACCAGCAGGGTCACCAGCGAAATCGTGCCCGCGCGCAGGTAGGTGAGCGATGCCAGCGTCCGCACCGGCCTCAGATTCCCGGATCCAACCGCTCGTTCACTCCATTCCCCACAGCGCGGCAGCCTATGGAACCGAGCGGACCGCCGGGCCGAGCCCGTCGAGCGTGCAGCGTCACTTACCACTTACCGCTGGTAGCCTCAGCCACCGATGGCAACGGATGCGCCCGACTACGAGCAACTGCTCTACGAGGTCTCCGAGGCCGGGGTCGCCACGGTCACGCTAAACCGCCCCGACCAGCGAAACGCGCTCTCCGGGCAGATGCTGGCGGAGTTGGTGGACGCGATGGAGCGGGTGCGCGACACCGACGAGGTCAAGGCGGTGGTGCTGACCGGAGCGGGGGAAAAGGTCTTCTGCGCCGGCGCCGATCTCGGTGGGTTCGCGGCCGACGTGCCCTTGGTCGAAAAGCACTTCGCCCAGGACCTCTTCATCCGCTACTTCAAGCTGATGCCCCGGCTCGGCAAGCCGTCGCTTTGTGCGGCCAACGGTCACGTGCTGGCCGGCGGCATGGGCCTGGCGCTCTCCTGCGATCTGCTGATCGCCCGCGAGGGGATCGCCTTCGGCACTCCCGAGATCAACATCGGCGCTTTTCCCTACATGATCATGTCGATCATTTACCGCAACGTGCCGCGGAAGAAGGTCAACGAGATGATGCTCCTGGGCGAGCGGATCCCGGCCGACCAAGCGGTCGAGTACGGGCTCGCCAACAAGGTGGTGGCGAGCGAGGAGTTCGCCGGTGCGGTTGAGGAGTGGGCCGCCAAGCTCGCCTCCAAGTCCTCGGTGCTGATGCGGCTCGGCCACGACGCGATGTATCGCCAGCAGGACATGGCGCTCGACGACGCGCTCGAGTACCTGCGCTCCCAGCTCACGCTCACCTTCTCCACCGAGGACATCCAGGAGGGCGTAGAGGCGTTCTTCGAGAAGCGGGAGCCCGAGTGGAAGAACCGATGAGGGGACCGGGAGCGCGGTGAGCGAGGAGGACGACCGCCTCAAGATCAGCGAGCTGGCGGACGAGGCCGGGGTGCCGGTGGCGACCGTCCGCCACTACCTCCGCGAGGGCCTCTTGCCGGAGGGGGAGAAGACCTCCCGCAACATGGCCTACTACGAGCCCGAGGCGGTCGAGCGGATCCGCGTGATCAAGCGCCTCCAGGAGGAGCGCTACATGCCCCTGCGGGTGATCGGCGGCCTGCTGGCTCGCGACGACTGCACGATCGAGAGCCTCAAGAACACCCTCGACGGCGAGGGCAAGAAGGAGGATCCGCTCGCTCACGCTCTTGCCGACGAGCGGATCAGGACGCCACGAGTGGAAGTGGTCGAGCGTTCGCAGGTGCCCGAGGAAGTGTTGGAGCGGTTGGAGGAGGTCGGCGTGCTCGCCGACCACGACCAGGGCTATTCCCCTTCCGACATCGGCATCATCGAGGCGGTTCAGCGCTTTCGAGCGGGGGGCTTCGACGAGAAGATCGGCTTCACCGTCCACGACGCGGCGGAGCTTTACGAGCCCCTGCGGGACCTTGCCGATCGCGAGGTCGACATGCTCGACAACAAGCTGTTCGACTCGGTCGAGTCCGAGCGTGTCGCCGACCTGGTCGACGCTGCGATCGAGCCCCTGCAGGACCTGATCAGCGCGATGCACACCAAAGCGCTGGTCGCCGAGATCGAGCGTCGCCGCGGCACGGTCAGCGAGGACTGATCAACTGCAGTCGAGATGGTCGCCGCCGTAGTCCAGCTCAACTCCCGGGCCGAGCTCGCTCACAACGTCGAGGCCGCCGAGCGCCAGGTCCGCGCGGCCGCCTCGGCGGGGGCCGAGCTGGTCGCGCTGCCGGAGAAGTGGAGCCTGCTCGGCGATGGGGAGATGCTGGCCGAGCGCGCCGAGCCGCTGGAGGGTGAGGCGATCGCTGCCGCCAGAGATTGGGCGCGAGAGCTCGGGATCGAGCTACTGGCGGGAAGCGTCGCCGAGCGGGTCCCGGGCGAGGAGCGGCTGGCGAACACCTCGGTCATGATCGACCGCTCCGGCGAGATCACCGCCACCTACCGCAAGATCCACATGTTCGATGTCCGGGTCGAGGGGGTCTCCTATGCCGAGTCCTCCCACGAGGCCCCCGGGAGCGAGGTGGTGCTGGCGCCTGCCGGCGAGCTCGAGCTGGGGTTGACGGTCTGCTACGACCTCCGCTTCCCCGAGCTGCACCGGATTCTGGCCCTGCGCGGTGCCGAAGCGATCTCGCTGCCATCCGCCTTCACGGTGCCGACCGGACGGGCTCACTGGGAGGTGCTGGTCCGCGCCCGCGCGATCGAGAATCAGCTCTTCATGCTCGCTCCCAATCAATGGGGAGAGGCCCCGCCGCACTACGAGTCCTGGGGTCACTCCCTGATCGTCGACCCCGCGGGCGAGGTGCTGGCCGACGCCGGCGAGGGGGTCGGGTTCGCGGTCGCCGAGCTGGACCTCGACCACCTGCGCGAGATTCGTGCCGATCTGCCCTCGCTCGCCAACCGCCGCCCCGAGGCCTATGGATGGCCCGAGGAGGGCGGGGAGCCGGACCGGTCCCGTGGCTGAGACCTCGCGTCAGCGAAAGGCGACCGAGAAGCGGCGCACGATCCTCGACGGCGCCGTCCGGGTCTTCGCCAGGCAGGGCTACCACTCGACCAGGGTCGCCGACATCGCCGATGAGGCGGGCGTCGCCTACGGGCTCGTATACCACTACTTCGAGAGCAAGGAGGCGGTGCTGAACGAGCTCTTCAGCGAGCGCTGGGCGCTGCTTTTGGAGGCGAGTGAGGAGGTCCACCGGGGGGACGGCTCCCCCCGGCAGAAGCTCGACGGGATCGCCCGCTTCATCATCGACTCCTACCGCCGCGATCCGGATCTGATGAAGGTGATCATCATCGAGGTGACCCGCGCCGCCAACTCCTTCGGGCGCACTCACCTGCCGGAGATCCGGCGCGCTTACGGGGTGGTCGGCGGGATCGTCGCCGAGGCGCAGCAGGCGGGTGAGTTTCGGACCGGGATCGACCCCGACTACGTCGGCATGTGGTTCTACGGGGCGATCGAACAGCTCCTGAGCGGCTGGGTGTTCGGCCTGATCCCCTCCACTGACGAGGAGTTTGAGCGGGTCCGCGGGATGCTGATCGAGCAAATCTGCGGCGGGCTGGAAAGCGCTGAAAGCGGCCCGCGCGATCCGTCGGCGACCGCCACGCCGCCATCGTCGGTCGATCGCCGCTAGGCTCGTCCCGCAGACTTCGAACGAGCTCACAAAGGGCAGAGGGAGACTATGGAAAGCGACGTCGTCAGAAGGTTGATCTGGACCGGGATGCTGGCCGCGACCGGGGCGCTCGCGAGCGTGGTCGCGCACCGCGCCGCGGCGATGATCTACGTCCGGGTCTTCAACGAGGATCCGCCGGAGTAGCCCGCGATGGCCGACGATCCCACCACGACCTCCGCGCCAGATCCCAAGGCCGATCGCAGCGTCGGCGAGTTGGTCCTCGACGTCTCCGAGCGGACCTCGATCCTCGTCCGCGAGGAGATCGAGCTGGCCAAGACCGAGGTCACCGAGAAGGCGACCGAGTTGCTGCGCGGCTCCGTCGTCGGGATCGCCGCGGGGATCTTCGTGCTGATCGCGTTCGCGATGCTGATGCACGCGATCGCCTGGGCCATCAACGACCTGCTCGGAGTCGAGACCGCGATCTGGGCCGGCTTCCTGGTCGAGGCTCTGATCTGGTTGGTGATCGCGGGCGCCGCCGGATTGTTCGCCTACCGCGCGATGAAGAAGGGCTCTCCGCCCAAGCCCGAGATGGCGATCGAGGAGGCGAAGCTCACCCGCGACGCCTTTGAGGGCAAGTAGATGAGCGAGTTGGAGCAGCCCTCGCGTCCCCGCCCCGGGGCTCCGGGCCGCAGCGCCGAGGAGATCCGCCGCGACATCGAGTTGCAGCGCCAGCAACTCGCCGGCTCGGTTGAGGCCCTGCGGGGCAAGGTCAACGATCTCACCGACTGGCGCTCCCAGGTCCGCGAGCACCGCGAGCAGATCATCACTGGTGCCGCTATCGCCGGCTTCGTCGTCGGCGGGCTGGTGATGCTGAGTCGCCGCCGCCGGTAGCCTTCTACCGAAGGCGTCGACCTCTACCCGTCGTCGCGGCTGATCGTTACCCGCTGGTTGGCCTCGAAGCCCCCGCTGGTTCGCTCGCCGTCGGGCCAGATGACCGTCACCTCCGCCGCCTCCGCCTTACCGAGGCCGTAGTAGAGGCGATAGTGCCCGGTGGAGAATCGCGACCCCTCGTTCTGGCCGACGAAGCCGCTTTCGCCCTCGCCCCCCGTGGAGACGATCACCTCGCTACCGAGACCCTGGGGGTTGCCCGCCTCCCCCTCGAGGTCGACCTGCAACCAGTTCCCGCTTTCGGTCTCATTCTCGAATATCTGCTTGCGGAGGATCTTGCTGCGCCGCTTCAGCACCGAGACGAGGTCGCGGTCGCCATCGTTGTCGTAGTCGAACCACTGGGCGATGGCGAAGCGGGCGCGCCCGCCGACCCGCACCTCGCCGGTCCGCTCATACCGCTGGGGCGCGGTGCGCTCGAACAGACCGTGTGGGACCGAGTGGAAGTCGAGTGCACCATCGTTGTCGTAGTCGATGAAGTTTGCGGCGATCGTTCCGCGGGCGGGCAATCCGAAGCGCTCGGGTCGGGCGACGTTGAGCTTGCCCCGGCTACCCCCGCGGTTGACCAGCATGGTGTTGCCGCCCCGGGAGCCGATGAAGATGTCGATGTCGCCGTCTCGGTCGAAGTCCGCGGGCGCGATCGCGTCCCCGATCGAGCCCTGTCCCCGGGAGAACACGCGCTGCTTTTGCACGAACTTACCGACCTCCGGCAGCCGCTTGTAAACGCGGACCATCCGTCCCTGGATGGCGATCAGCTCCGGCGGCCCGGATTCGTCGACGTTGACCCAGCGCAGCAGATCGCCGCGGATGTCCAGGTTCTCCAGCTCGAAGTTGCGTGAGTCGAACTTGCCCGGCGATGATTGGATGAACAGCTCCGGGTTGTCCTTTTCGCAGCCGATGAAGAGGTCGAGGTCGCCGTCGCCCTCCACGTCCACGGGAGCGGCGTAGCGTCCCCGGCAATCGTCCTTGGTGATTCCGGTGGAAGCGATGTCCTCGGTGAAGGTGCCGTCGCCGTTGCCGAAGAACAGCTCGTCGGCTGCGGCGTCCCCGAACCTCGCCACAGCTCCCCGCACCCCGCCGTTGGTGATGAAGGCGTCGGTGATCCCGTCGGCGTTGTAGTCGCCCCAGGCGACGGCGTGGCGGTCACCGAGGTCGACCTCGAAGCTGGTGTGGACCGGGTGGGTGCCGTCGGGCCCGGCGAATATCTTGAACACGGGGTAGGTCGGCTCGATCGTCACCTCGAACGGCAGATCCATGAACCGGGCGCGGATGTCGATCGATGCGTTCGGCCCGGCGTCGAAGGCGACCGCCTGGCTCGGTGGATCGGTGCTCTCATCGACCCGAAGCGAGGTCTTCGCGTGATTGGAGTCGAGTATCTGGACATCGGGCCTCGTCCCGTCGTCGATGCTGCGACCGAAGTAGGAGATCTCCCCCAGCACGCGTCCGCCGGGGAAGGCTCCCATATCCCGCAGCCCGCGGGTGCGGACGTGGGTTGTCCCCTCCTCGTCGACCCAGACGTAGAGCCCCCTCGCTTCCATCTCCGGCTGTCGGTAGAGGTCGCCGAAGTTGCGGAGGTAGGGGGTGGCACCGAGGCCGGAGAGGTCCAGCCTGCCGGAGAACGACCCGGTGCCGTCGTTGGCCAGTAGCGACCCCTGAAACTTGTGGTTGACCGAGAACATGTCGAGGTCTCCATCGGACTCGATGTCGGCGACGCTGAGGTCGAACAGCTTGGTCGAGTTGAACGGGAAGTTCCGCTGGTCGAAGCTCGGCTCTGCAGCGTCGGCGGGGGCGGGCCCGCTCAGCCAGGGCAATCCGGCGAGCACGGCAAGGACGACCAGCGAACGGCGCCGACGGCGGTCGCCTTCCCCCGGGGATGAAGTCTTCCTAACCTTCCTCATGGTCTGCTCGAGCTCCTTGAACGGTCCTGCTTGCGTCCGCGCGCGTCGGGGGACGATAGGGGAGGCGCCGGCTCGGCAGGGGTGACCGGGGCCGGGCGGGGCGTGGCCGCTCTCCGCGTCAGTCGAGCAAGGAGCGCCGGATCGCGCCGACGCCGAGCAACCCGGGCCCCGCGTGGGCGCCGATCACCGGACCGACCTCGCTGACGAAGACCGGCCCGGAGCCGAAGATCTCCCGGCACTCGCCGACCAGGCGCTCGGCCCCCTCGGAATCCTGGATGTGCTGCACCACCCAACCGTCGAAGCCCTTCTCGGCCAGCTCCCCGGCATGGAAGACCAGCCGCTCGAAGGCACGACGGCGGGTTCGCACCCGCTCGACCGGCGTGATCTCCTCCTCCAGGGTGAGGATCGGCTTGATCTGGAGCGCGGACCCGAGCATCGCCCGGGCGGCGCCTATTCGACCTCCCTTGCGCAGGTACTCGAGCGTATCGACCGCGAACCACATCTGTAGCTGCCCGCGCGCCTCTTCGGCTCGCTCCACCACCCCCGCGGCATCGGCGCCGGATCGCGAGGCGGCCAGCGCCGCCAGTACGACCAGGCCCATGCCGCCACCGGCCGAGCGGCTGTCGTAGACGTGAATTTGCTCCCCGCCCCTGCCTTCGTCAAGCAGCTTCTCGCGGGCTTGTGAGGCCGACTGGAAGGTGCCGGAGATTCCCGCGGAGAGATGGATGGAGACGATCTCCCGTCCCTCCTCCAGCAAAGGCTCGTAGGCCGAGATGAAGTCGCCGACCGAGGGCTGGGAGGTGTTGGCACCTTCCTCGCTCGCTCTGAGGCGCTCGAAGAAGGCGGCGAAGTCCGTGATCTCGGACTCGCGTTGCTGGTTGCCGTCGGTGCCGACGTAGAGGCTGACCATGCTCAGCTCCCGGGTCGCGTCGAGGCCGGGGTCCAGATAGCAAGTCGTGTCGGTGACCACCGCGGTCGGGGGGGAGGATCCCATCGGCCGGATTCAAGCACCGCCGGACGCTCGGCAGCGGTCCGGTCCCGGTCGGCAGCCACCTGACGGGAGTGGGGCGCCTCGCTCGAGCCCGGCCCGAGATCTCGCATCGGTCATCTACCATGACCTGCGGATGGGAACCTCACTGGTCACCGGGGCCACGGGGCTCATCGGCACGCACCTGGTTCGCGCGCTGAGCGATCGTGGCGACAGCTTGCGTCTGCTGCTGCGCCGCACCAGTGATGCCTCCCATCTCTCCGATCTTGAGTTTGAGCGTCACACCGGGGACGTCACCGACCGACGTGCGGTGCGACGGGCGATCGAAGGGGCCGATCGAGTCTTCCATCTGGCCGGCCGGACGACGATGCGGACCGACGCCAGCGAGGAGGTGTTCGCCACCAACGTCGGCGGCTCCCGAGTGGTCGCCGAAGAGGCCCTGGAGGCTGGCGTCGGCAGGGTCATCCACACCTCCTCGGCGGTGGCCATAGGACCGGCCGAGCCCGGCGGCCGAGCCGACGAGCGCAACCACTTCGACGCCTTCGCCGCGGCCTCGATCCCCTACGTCCTCTCCAAGCACGAGTCGGAGGCGGAGATGCTGCGAGTCGCAGCGCACGGCCTCGAGGTGGTGATCGTCAACCCCACCTTCACCCTCGGCCCCGGCCCCCGCGGCGGCAGCTCGATGGAGCTGATCAAGCGCCTGCTCCGTCGCCAGATCCCGGCCTACGTCGACGGCGGCATCAACGTCAGCGACGTCCGCGATGTCGCCGCCGGGCACCTGCTCGCCGACGAGAAGGGGGGGCCGGGTGAGCGCTACATCCTCGGCGCGCGTAACTTCACCGTAAAGCGCCTGTTCGCGGACGTCGCTCGCATCTCCGGCGTCCCCGGCCCGCCGCTGCGGCTTCCCCAGCCGCTCGCGCTCGGGCTGGCGGCGAGCGCCGAGCGGGCCGATCTCGGCCTGCGGGTGTCGGTTGACGAGACGCGCTCGGCCGCGATGTGGTGGACCTACTCGGCGGCGAAGGCGAAGCGGGAGCTGGGCTACAGCCCGCGCCCCCACGAGGAAACCCTGTCGGAGGCGATCGCCTGGCAGGCCTCCCAGCTCGCCGGCGACGACGGCTCGGGGGGACCGCCGCCGGCGGTCAGGTTGGCCTCGGTCGCGGGCGGCGCGATCCGTCTGGCGGGGCGGTTGGTGCCGTGAGCGAGGTAGTCCTCTACCGCTGCCCGACTCCGACGAACTTCCTCTGTCCCTGCGGCGCGGTCGAACGGCGACTGGGAAAGCTTGGGATCGACCATCGCAGCCAGCGCGTCCCCTACAAGCGCAAGCAGCGACCGGAGATCTCCGAGCTCACCGGCCAGCAGCGGGTGCCGATGCTGATCGACGGCTCCGAGGTGGTCCATGACTCAAAGCGGATCCTTGAATACCTGGAGTGGCGGTACGGCACCGGGAAGGGCGATGCTTCCGAGGGGTCCGGAACCGCGGGTGGCTAGCCAGCGTCGCGGTTGGACCGTGCTATACAATCTGAAGCCGTATGGAGACTCCTGAAGCAGCAATCACGATCAGCGACACCGCCGCCGGCAAGCTCGGTGAGCTGCTGGCCTCCCAGGAAGATCAGGACCAGGTCCTCAGGGTCGGGGTCAAGGGTGGCGGCTGCTCGGGCTTTCAGTACTCGCTCGCGCTCGACAAGGCCAAGGACGACGACCACGTCTTCGAGCACAATGGGGTCGCGGTAGTCGTCGACAAGGTCTCGATGCAGTTCGTCTTCGGCTCCGAGGTCGACTACGTCGAAGGCCTACAGGGGGCCGGCTTCGCGGTCAACAACCCCAACG
>JBPCOO010000281.1:0-5778 GCA_051000155.1 Solirubrobacterales bacterium
GTGATGATCACATCCTGTTTGGCGGCGTTCTCGGCCAGGGCCTCACGCACCTTCTCGTTCTCCTCCTCGGTCAGGGGGCGGGCGTAGCCGCCCTCGTCCTCGGCGTCGGGGATGAAGTCCAGCTCCAAGGGGCGACCCCCGAGCGAGGCGATCTGCTCCCAGGCGGCGCGGCGGATGTCGAAGCCGCCAACGACCGCGCCGAGCCGCTTGGCGGTTGCGACCGCCTGCAGGCCGGCAACGCCGGCGCCGAGAACCATCACCCGCGCCGGGGAGACGGTGCCGGCGGCGGTGGTCATCATCGGGAAGAAGCGTCCACACTCACGCGCGGCCAAGAGCACCGAGGCGTAGCCGGCGACGTTGGCCTGGGAGGAGAGCCCGTCCATCGCCTGCGCGCGGGTGATCCGCGGGATCAGCTCAATCGCGAAGCTCGAGACGCCGCCGTCGGCGAGCGCCTTGGTGGTCTCGGCCGAGGTCAGGGGGGCGAGGAAGCCGACCAGGACTTTGCCCTCCCGCACCCGCGAGATCTCCTCGGTCGTAGGGACCGCGACCCGCAGCACCACGTCGGCGCCCCAGGCATCGTCGGCCGATCCGATCGTCGCGCCAGCCTCGGTGTACTCGGAGTCAGGATGACCCGATTCGGCACCGGCGCCGGACTCGACAACGACGTCGAGTTCCTTGCCGGTGAGGCTGTTGACGGTGTCGGGGATCAGCGCAACACGCTTTTCCCCCTCGACCGACTCCTTGGGTACGCCGATCCGCATTAGCGGTCGCGCAGCCTAGCGAGCTGGGCGATTCCCCGTCATCTGATGCATGATGGAACCTCCCCGCGAGCAGCTTTCGCGCCCCGCAGCCTGCCGAGGGTACCGGAGAGGTCAGCCGCGCCGCCTGCTCAGGCTGCCGGCTCGATGTTCTGGTTGACGCGAAACGTGTTCCCGGGGTCGTACTTGGCCTTGATCCGGGCGAGGCGGTCGTAGTTGCCGCGGTAGCTGTCGCGGACCCGCTGCTGACCCTCGTCCATCATCATGTTCACGTAGGCGCCTCCGGCCGAGTGGGGGTGCAGGGCATCGAAGTAGTCGACGGTCCAGTCCCGGATTGCACCAGCGTTGGCCGGATCCGGATCGACGCCGGCGAACACCGAGGCCCAGGTCGCGTCACGGTAGCTCCAGGCCGTATCCGATTGGTCCGGATCGTGCGCGGCACCATCGACCGGGTACATGTGCATCGTAGACTTCATCGTCGGCAACTCCGCACCAAAGCGAGCGTGCGCGTCGACCGCGGCATCCGAGATCTCCTTGACGAAGTCCGCGCGCCAATACCACTGGTCACCGGGCGGGTAGAGGTCGTCGAACATGCCCTGCAGCGTCGGGTACGGCATCGGCCCCACGCCATGCATCAGCGGCTCGGGAACCGCATCGAGCAGCGGTGCCATCTCCTTCGCCGCATCCTCCTCGCTGCCAAGGTAGCACCAGACCACGCCGCATACGTCGCGCATATGGATCTCCTCCGGGAACGGTGGCGCCGGCGGCACCGTGGTAAAGGCGAAAAAGCCGTTCAAGTCCCGCGGCGCCTTTGGCAGAAACTCGCGGTATGCGGAGAGCACGTCAGGGGCCGCCTCCACGGGCCAGAACGTCGGGCCGCCGATCACAGTGTCCACCTCGTGCAGGTGGAACTGGAAGGAGGTCACGACGCCGAAGTTGCCGCCACCGCCTCGGATCGCCCAGTACAGATCCGGGTTCTTCTCGGCGCTCGCCGTCACGCGCTCGCCGCTGGCGAGCACGAGTTCGGCCTCAAGTAGGCTGTCGATGGTCAGGCCGAACTTGCGGGTCAGGTGACCGAGCCCGCCGCCGAGCGTGAGGCCACCGACGCCGGTCGTCGAGATGATGCCACTCGGCGTCGCCAGCCCGTGCTCGTGGGTGGCGGCGTCGACCTCCCCCCAGGTGCAACCGCCGCCGACCCGGACCGTACGCGCCCGCGGGTCGACCTCGATCGCCTTCAGCAACGAGAGGTCGACCACAACGCCGTCATCGCAGGTCCCGAGGCCGCCGCCATTGTGGCCGCCGCCGCGCACGGCGAGCAGCAGATCGTGCTCGCGCGCGAAGGCGATCGCCTTCGCCACGTCGTCGGCGTCGGCGCAGCATGCGATTAGCGCGGGGTGGCGGTCGATCATCGCGTTGTAGACCTTGCGCGCATCCTCGTAGTCGCTGTCGCCGGGGCCGATCAGCTGGCCCCGAAAGCCCGAGATCTCCTCGCGTGCCGTCTTAGCCGCCGTGGTCAGTGTGCTCATGGTGCGCCTCCGAGACTCGTAGTTGGTATTACCGCCACGCTAAGGGGCCGGAGGCCGCCTGTCATGACCAGGACTGATCGACTTCCCCGTGGCCGAGCTGTCTCGTAGCGCGGACCTCAGTAGTCAAATCTGACTATCGTGGACTCGGAGCCCCGATATGAGTCAGCTGCCCGGTTCACTTGGTCTCGCCTCGAACTTTCCGTTCGTCGGACGCGTCGGCGAGCTACAAAGGCTCCGGGCGCTGATACCCGAGGCCGCGGGCGAGGCCGGCCGGGTCGCTCTGCTCGGCGGTGAGCCGGGCTCCGGCAAGAGCCGCCTCGTACGCGAGTTCGCCGCCGAGGTCGCGGCGGACGGTGGCCTCGTCCTCTACGGCGCCTGCGACGCCGTCGTGCACACCCCCTACGGTCCCTTCGTCGAGGCGCTCGACCAGCTCGGGCGCGTGAGCGAACCGGCCGAGCTGCGCGAAGCGCTCGGCATCGGTGGCGGCGAGCTCAAACGGCTGCTCCCCGATCTACAGGCGCGGGTCGGCGAACTCCCCGATCCGGTCCCCGCCGACCCCGACACCGAGCGCCACAGACTGCACACCGCCGTAACCGACCTGCTCGCCGGCATCAGCCGCCACCGGCCCGTGCTACTCCTCCTCGAGGACGGGCACTGGGCCGACGTGCCGACGCTGCTACTCCTGCGCCACCTCGCGCGAGCCCCCCGAGACGCGCGCCTGCTGCTACTGGCGACCTTCCGGGACACGGAGACCGACCTGCCGGAGACGCTGTCCGAGGCGCTCGCCGACCTACGCCGCTCGGACGAGGTGGTGCGCCTGCATCTCGACGGCCTCACCGACGGGGAGGTGGCCGACTTCGTCCGCCATGCTGCGCAGGGCGGCCGCGGCGCCGGCGTGGACCAGCTCGCGACCGCGATCAGCAACCTCACCGCGGGCAACCCCTTTCTCGTCTGCGAGCTCTGGCGGGCGATGGTCGAAACCGGGTTCGTCGAGATCGCCGGTGGCACGATCCAGTTGCAGCAGCCGCTGAGCGAGCTCGGCACGCCGGAGAGCGTTCGCGAGGTCGTCAGTCAGCGACTCTCACGCCTAGGCGCCATCACGACCCAGCTGCTAGAGCTAGCCGCCACCGCCGGTGCCGAGTTTGAGCTCGACCCGCTACGGCAGGCATCGGGCCTCGGAGAACGGGAGCTACTGGGAGCGCTCGAGGAGGCCGCGGGCAGCGGCATGATCGAGGAGCTTCCCGCACTCCGGTTGGCCTACCGGTTCAGTCATGAGCTCGTCCGGAGGGCGCTCTACGATCGCCTCAGCCGAGCCCGGCGAGCCGAGCTTCACCTGCGGGTCGGCGAGGCACTCGAGGACCTCGCCACGAGCGAGGGACGCGGCGGCCGAGCGCTCGCCGAACTCGCCCACCACTTCGCGATCGCCGCCCCGTTCGGCGGAGCCGAGCGCGGCATCGACTACAACGTGCGCGCCGCCCGGGCGGCGATCGAGGCGCTCGCGTTCGACCAGGCGGCTGAACGGCTGCGCACGGCGCTCGAGCTGCCGATCGAGGGCGAGCCGCGACGAGCGGAGATCTTGCTCGAGCTCGGGACCGCCAGCCACAAGGCGGGCCGGGCGCTCGACGCCCTCGACGCGTTCCGGTCGGCGGCCGGGATCGCCCGATCGATCGGTGATCAGACCCTGTTCGCACGCGGGGCAATCGGCTTCGAGGAGGCCTGTTGGCGCCCAGGCATGACCGACGAGGGGGCTGTCGAGCTGCTCGAGGAAGCCACGGAGGCGCTCGGCGAGCAGAACCCCGAACTCCGGGTCGGACTGCTCGGCGGGCTGGCGCGAGCGCTCGACTTTCAGGGTCAGCACGAGCGCGGGGCGACGGTGCGCAGGAGTGCGGTGGGAATGGCCCGCGAAGTTGGTGATCAGAACGGCCTCGCCCAGGTCCTAGCGCGCTCCTACTGGTCGCGGGGAACGAGTTCGCTCGAGGAGATCCTCGAGATGCTGACCGAGGCCAAGGCCCTGGGCAAGAAGCTGAGCAACACCGAGATCTGCGCGGAGGCGATGGCGTGGCGGGTACCGGCGTTCGTGGCGCTCTGCGACATCGACGCTGCGCGAACGGAGCTAGCCGAGCTGCTACAAACGGCCGAGCAGACGGCCCAGCCGTTCATGCTGCACGTCGCCGAGCACTACGGCTCGGCGATCGCGCTCGCCGATGGGAACCTGGCGGAGGCCGAGAAGATGGCGGGTCGGTCGCGCGAGCGAAGTCAGTTGCTCACCGGGCGCGACGCCTCCGGTGTACACGGGATCCAGATGTTCAACCTGCGGCGCGAGCAAGGCCGGCTGACTGAGCTCGCGCCGGTGATCCGAGTCCTCGCGAGCAAGGCGCGGACCGGCGGACCCTGGGGGCCGGGGCTCGTCTCCCTCCTGGTCGAGCTGGGTATGGAGGAGCAGGCGCAGCAGGAGCTTTCGCGGATCGCTCGGGAGGGGCTCGACGACTACCGCGAGTCCCTGTGGCTGGCTTCGCTGACCTACCTGACCGATGCCTGCGCGGTGCTCGGCGATCAGACCACGGCGGCCCTCGTCTACCCGGCGCTCGAGCCGCACGCAGGCACCAATGTGATGATCGGCCATCTAGTCGCCTACCAGGGGGCCGCCGACCGCTACCTAGGCATGCTCGCCGCGACGCTCGGCGCGTGGCAGCGGGCAGAGGAGCACTTTGAGCGGGCGATGGAGCTGAACCGGCGGATGGGCGCTTCGACCTGGCTCGCGCACACCGCCTACGAGTACGCTCGGCTGCTGCTCCGAAGGCCCGAGGACGATGGCGGCCAGGCGGCGGAGCTGCTCGGCCAGGCGACGAGGCTTGCGCAGCGGATCGGCATGCCGACCCTGCTCGGCCGGATCGGATCGCTGGAGTCAGTGGCACCGCGCGCGATGCTACCCGACGATCTGTCCCCCAGGGAGGCCCAGATCCTAGTGCTCGTCGCGCGCGGTCTGAGCAACCGCGAGATCGGCGAGCAACTGGTGATCAGCGAGCACACGGCCGCCAACCACATCCGCAGCATCCTCCGCAAAACCGGCTGCACGAATCGCACCGGCGCAGCCTCCTACGCTCACCGGCACGGCCTGGCGGGCAGCTAGCGGACCGCGGTACGATGGATTGCATGCCGCTGTACATGATCGAGCGGACCTTCGCCGAACAGCTCGAGCTGACGAGCGAGGACGTCACGCTAATTGACGACATCAACACCGATGAGGGTGTCAACTGGCTGTTTTCGTTCCTCAGCGCCGACCGGCGTCGGACCTACTGCCTCTACGAGGCGGCCTCTCCGGAGGCGATCGGCGCCGCCGCAAGGCGGGCCGACATACCGGTCGACTCCGTGGTCGAGGTCGGACCGGCGAGCCCGGAGCTGTCGGGACGGCTGAGCGACTGGGCGGCCTCGCAAGCCGCGACCCAGTAGACGCCGACAGCCAGCCGCCATCTACTCCTCGTCAGGATGACCCG